>NZ_JBIMQP010000039.1:0-9295 GCF_043945315.1 Enterobacter cloacae complex sp. 2024EL-00227 | reverse complement strand
AGCCCACACGAGTATTGAGCATAGTCGAGATTGGTGCAGATCACTTCTGATATTGAACTGTCAGGAGCTGGCTGCACAACAGCCATTACGCCCAATCAACTGGTGCAGTCGTCTTCTGAAAATGACATTTGGTATCTCTCATAAACGGATGTTTTTGAGAGAACTATCTTCGGCCTTCACACGCACGAAAGGCGGCGAAGCTCCGCCGTTAATCCGTCCGCCGGAGATCTCGCCCAGGCAGGCTGAAGGCCGAGCAAGCCTGACAGGCCCGAAAAGCCCGGCACGGGCGTCGGCGGCGATGACGGCGGCGGCATTATCCAGGGTTGATGATGGAAGTGGAGGATATCGACAACCTCTCGCGCAACCAAGACATCGCGGTCGGACTGCAAGTGATCTTGAAGCCACGGGCCCGTCCCACCCCGACATGGACCTCGATGCCCGAACGGACGTTAGATTTCGAGTTCTAGGCGTTCTGCGATGAAGGTTGGATCCCAGCCGGGATTGAAAGTGTCGACGTGGGTGAATCCGAGCCGCTCGTATAGGCCACGCAGGTTCGGGTGGCAGTCGAGCCGCAGCTTGGCGCACCCCTGCGTTCGCGCGGCATGGCGGCAAGCCTCGATCAGCGCGGAGCTGACACCCCGGCCCGCATGTGTCCGTCGCACCGCGAGCTTGTGCAGATATGCGGCCTCCCCCTTGAGGGCGTCGGGCCAGAACTCGGGATCCTCGGCCGACAAGGTGCAACAGCCGACGATGCCGTCGCTGCAACTCGCGACTAGGAGCTCGGATCTCAGGACGAAGGTCTCCGCGAATGTCCGGTCGATCCGCGCGACGTCCCAGGCGGGCGTTCCCTTGGCGGACATCCACGCCGCAGCGTCGTGCATCAGCCGCACAACCTCGTCGATATCACCCGAGCAGGCGACCCGAACGTTCGGAGGCTCCTCGCTGTCCATTCGCTCCCCTGGCGCGGTATGAACCGCCGCCTCATAGTGCAGTTTGATCCTGACGAGCCCAGCATGTCTGCGCCCACCTTCGCGGAACCTGACCAGGGTCCGCTAGCGGGCGGCCGGAAGGTGAATGCTAGGCATGATCTAACCCTCGGTCTCTGGCGTCGCGACTGCGAAATTTCGCGAGGGTTTCCGAGAAGGTGATTGCGCTTCGCAGATCTCCAGGCGCGTGGGTGCGGACGTAGTCAGCGCCATTGCCGATCGCGTGAAGTTCCGCCGCAAGGCTCGCTGGACCCAGATCCTTTACAGGAAGGCCAACGGTGGCGCCCAAGAAGGATTTCCGCGACACCGAGACCAATAGCGGAAGCCCCAACGCCGACTTCAGCTTTTGAAGGTTCGACAGCACGTGCAGCGATGTTTCCGGTGCGGGGCTCAAGAAAAATCCCATCCCCGGATCGAGGATGAGCCGGTCGGCAGCGACCCCGCTCCGTCGCAAGGCGGAAACCCGCGCCTCGAAGAACCGCACAATCTCGTCGAGCGCGTCTTCGGGTCGAAGGTGACCGGTGCGGGTGGCGATGCCATCCCGCTGCGCTGAGTGCATAACCACCAGCCTGCAGTCCGCCTCAGCAATATCGGGATAGAGCGCAGGGTCAGGAAATCCTTGGATATCGTTCAGGTAGCCCACGCCGCGCTTGAGCGCATAGCGCTGGGTTTCCGGTTGGAAGCTGTCGATTGAAACACGGTGCATCTGATCGGACAGGGCGTCTAAGAGCGGCGCAATACGTCTGATCTCATCGGCCGGCGATACAGGCCTCGCGTCCGGATGGCTGGCGGCCGGT
The DNA here is from genome assembly GCF_043945315.1 of Enterobacter cloacae complex sp. 2024EL-00227. NCBI lineage: Bacteria > Pseudomonadati > Pseudomonadota > Gammaproteobacteria > Enterobacterales > Enterobacteriaceae > Enterobacter > Enterobacter cloacae complex sp. 2024EL-00227. Next base: position 7,512 of record NZ_JBIMQP010000039.1, on the reverse strand, counting down.
CCGACATCCACGACGTCTGATCCGACTCGCAGCATTTCGATCGCCGCGGTGACAGCGCCGGCGGGGTCTAGCCGCCGGCTCTCATCGAAGAAGGAGTCCTCGGTGAGATTCAGAATGCCGAACACCGTCACCATGGCGTCGGCCTCCGCAGCGACTTCCACGATGGGGATCGGGCGAGCAAAAAGGCAGCAATTATGAGCCCCATACCTACAAAGCCCCACGCATCAAGCTTTTGCCCATGAAGCAACCAGGCAATGGCTGTAATTATGACGACGCCGAGTCCCGACCAGACTGCATAAGCAACACCGACAGGGATGGATTTCAGAACCAGACGCAGCCGCAGGCGCCGGAAACTAAACCGATGTCTGTAGGGTTACCGCTGGATCTGCGTGAATTCCAGCAGCAGCAAGAGAAAGACTTTCTACAAACCAGCTTACAGCAGGCAAAATTTAACCAGAAAAAAGCCGCTGAATTACTGGGTCTGACTTACCATCAGCTTCGCGCTTTGCTGAAAAAACACCAGATTTAACGCACATTTGCAGATGTTATATTGGCGGATTTGACGCATAACCTCATCAGGGTTTACCATGACGCCATTACTGTATAAAAAAACAGGCACAAAATATGGCTCTGGCACTCGTTGGCGAAAAAATTAACAGAAACCGCTTCACCGGTGAGAAAATTGAAAATAGTACATTTTTTAACTGTGATTTTTCAGGTGCCGACCTGAGCGGCACTGAATTTATCGGCTGTCAGTTCTATGATCGTGAAAGCCAGAAAGGGTGCAATTTTAGTCGTGCGATGCTGAAAGATGCCATTTTTAAAAGCTGTGATTTATCCATGGCGGATTTTCGCAATGCCAGTGCGCTTGGCATTGAAATTCGCCACTGTCGTGCGCAAGGCGCAGATTTTCGCGGCGCAAGTTTTATGAATATGATCACTACTCGCACCTGGTTTTGCAGTGCATATATCACTAACACAAATCTAAGCTACGCCAATTTTTCGAAAGTCGTGTTGGAAAAGTGTGAGCTGTGGGAAAACCGTTGGATGGGGGCCCAGGTACTGGGCGCGACGTTCAGTGGTTCAGATCTCTCCGGCGGCGAGTTTTCGACTTTCGACTGGCGAGCAGCAAACTTCACACATTGCGATCTGACCAATTCGGAGTTGGGTGACTTAGATATTCGGCGCGTTGATTTACAAGGCGTTAAGTTGGACAACTACCAGGCATCGTTGCTCATGGAACGTCTTGGCATCGCGATTATTGGCTAGTCTTCAGGGAGCGGTGAATATTCCGCCCCCTGCACAGCTTTTTACCCTTCAGGCATCGCTGAAGAGTGGTGTGTGGAAATTTTCCACTCTTTACCGTCCCATGCATAAGTGAATGTGTAGCGGGCTGAAACCGTTGATTTGTCCGCGAAGGTAAATGTGTAGGTACCGGTGTCTATCGCCTTATTACACCCCAGGCGAATGGTACGCATGTCAATTTTCCCGGTCGGCTTTTTCGCAAGAAAATGCTCGAAATAATCAACACGTTCAGCGTCCGTTAAACGCGCTTTATTGGATACAGTAGGCAACAATACCGCATCGCTAAGATAATTTTCAGATACCGTCTGCGCGTTACCTGTTTTCAATGACTCGTTCCACTTATCAAATAGCGCTTCGATTTGCGCTTTATTCACCTTCACACAGTCTGGAGTCGACGCTGCAAAAACGGCTCCAGGCAATAGGGCAAGTGAAACAACAAGGCTCAGTAATTTATTCATACAATTCATTCCATTAGAAGTTAAATGGCAACAGAAAACCGTTCATAACCAGGATCAAAGCCAAAATGCATTTAATAACCAATGGAAATCATCACCATAAATGGGTGAGAAGATTAAGATGCCATGAAGAAAAAATGGAATTAACATATTGAAATAATTATAGATACTTTAGCTATTACAACTCACATAACGTGTACTGCTTCCTGAATGATTATAGTTCAGCATTGATAGTGACACTCTAAATGCTCGCTCCACACTTCGTTATCGATGCCATACTCCATCTTCCGAGCACACACTGATATCAATCAGTAAACAACGACAGGTACGCCCCCACGTTTATAGCAAGTCAGATGGGCCATGAAAATGCTAAGATAGTTAACAGAGTAGATTCAAAGTGGATAGCAGGTATGAATTTTGACCATGTCGCGGTGTTGAACTCGCGCTTATCGAGCCTGTTACTCCCAAAAACAAACGGTAATGGCAAATGTCATTAAGTATTAGTAAGATAGCCTCTTTATATAATCCATTAAAATTATGCGCCTGGTTTTATCATCTCTGATCGTGATGGCTGGATTTCTGAGTGGTCAGGCTGCTGCTGCGCCTGAGCAAGCTCCGCACGCTGATATCCGTGACAGTGGGTTTGTCTATTGCGTCAGCGGGCAAGTCAATACGTTCAACCCACAAAAAACGAGCAGCGGTCTCATCGTCGATACGTTAGCGGCCCAATTGTATGACCGACTGCTTGATGTAGATCCCTACACCTATCGGCTGGTGCCTGAGCTTGCTGAAAGCTGGGAGGTGCTGGATAACGGCGCAACCTACCGCTTCCATCTGCGTCGTGACGTTCAGTTTCAGAAGACGGCCTGGTTCACCCCCACCCGCAAACTGAATGCAGACGATGTGGTGTTTACCTTCGAGCGCATCTTTGATCGCCACCATCCGTGGCACAATGTGAACGGCAGCAGTTTCCCCTACTTCGACAGCCTGCAGTTTGCCGATAACGTCCAAAGCGTGCGCAAACTGGACAACAACACCGTTGAATTCCGCTTAACGCAACCGGATGCCTCCTTTATGGGGTATAGGAAGTATAAACCACCTTTTTGCTCCTCATCCGAAGTATCTTACCTGAAATTCCCTCACTCGTTTACCGCTCAAGCCCCAATTTTAACTGCCGGTCCAGCCTAAACCGCTCTAATAAGGTTCGATTTGGCGGTAAAATCTCTAGCCTGATAGCTCGAGAGATACAAACTGCCCCACCGCCCCGTTTAAAAGTTGGCAGTGTTGAGCAGTGTTGGATTTGGGGTCGTCAGTCAAAGAGACGACTCTGTGATGGATCGAACAGGCTGGGAGTCAGTGGCGGCGCTCGTTCTGGTGGCAGCTCACGCTGCTTGGCGGCATTCGCCTTGGCTGTTTTCTGTTTCAGATGCTTGAGAATCTGCTCAATGACCTTCGGATCTTCGATGCTGGCAATCACTTTGACGTGACCGCCGCAGTGTTCGCAGACTTCAATATCAATATTGAAGACTCGCTTGAGGCGTTGCATCCAGGTCATGGCGCGGTGGCGCTCTGCAGGACTCTTGTCACGCCAGTTAGTATCGAGACCTTCCGATTTGTCGGGCTTCTTGCCCCGCTTGGCGGGTGTTACTTGAACTCGGTGTTTGCTGTTCGGTGCAAAGACGCCGTGGAAGCGTGTGAGGTTGACTCGCGGCTTAGGTACCAACGCAGCGAGTTTGGCGATGAAGTCCAGCGGCTCGAAGATCACATGGGTGGTGCCATTGCGGTACGGAGTTTTGAGCTCGTAACGCACCTGCCCATTGGCGGTTAATGCCAGACGTTTTTCTGAAACCGCTGGCCGACTAATGTAGCGACACAAGCGCTCAAGCTTATCCCGCTGATGCGCTTCGGCCATCACACCGGCGTGTAGCGAGAAACCAGCATGGTTGGCTACTCGACTGCTTGAGTCGGCTTTATCCTCACGCCCTGGCAAGGTTTGCAGGGTGAAGACTTTGCGCCCTTGCTGGGGGCCGACGGCAATGCGATACGTAACCGAAGCACCATGTAATTGAGTCAGCGTATCGTCTTCGCCCTCTTCCAGTGTCAACCACGTATTCTCGGCATCACGCTCCAAAATCCCACGCTTTTCCATGCAGCGAGCGATGCGATGGCTGAGGGTGTGAGCGAGCGTATTCAGCTCATCGTAAGTGGGTGCCTTGACACGATGGAAGCGTTGCTTGCCATAGTCATCTTCGGCATAGACACCATCGAGAAACAGCATGTGGTAGTGGACATTGAGATTTAGCGCGGAGCCAAAGCGTTGGATAAGAGTCACTGAGCCAGTTTGTGCAGAGGCTTTGGTGTAACCGGCTTTTTTGATCAGATGAGTTGAGAGTGTACGATAGACGATACTCAAGACCTGGCCCATCAGCTGGGGATGGCGAGCCAGCAAAAAGCGTAGCTGGAAAGGAAAGCTGAGCACCCACTGGCGAATGGGCTCCTTGGGGAAGACTTCGTCTATCAGCAGCGCCGCACTCTCGGCCATCCGGCGGGCACCGCAGCTAGGGCAAAAGCCGCGTCGTTTACAGCTGAAGGCGACCAGACGCTCGTGATGACAATCCTCGCAGCGAACCCGCATGAAACCATACTCCAGACGGCCACATTGGAGGAGGTCGTTGAATTCTTGTTGGATGTAGCGAGGCAGGTGTTGACCTTGGGCTTCGAGTGAGGCTTTGAAGGCTGGGTAGTGCTGCTCAACCAGCTGGTAGAGCAGCGTCTGGTCGGGTTGGTGGCGTTCGTAACCGTTTGTTTGAGTGGGCGATTGACTCGCCGTGGCGTTCCTTGCCAGCGACATGGGTATCCTCCGCTGATACTGTGGTTATGTACAGTATCAGCGGCTTGCGTTCAGACGTCCAGTCTGGCCCTAGACATCGCTAAATGCTTAACCCGCAATAGCCCTCACGAGTTGTTATCAGCCACTACCGGTTGAGCGAGAAGGTTTTGGGTTCAGGGTGCTATTGCTCCACCAATCACAATACTGAAGCCCCAACTGTTATCAGTTGGGGCTTTTTCTTGTCTGTTTGCGGCGGTTGCGTTTTATCGGTAGTCGTCGAGCTCTGCACCATCCCACATAAGAGCTTAACGGTGCGATCTTCAACGCCATCACACAAAACTTTCTTTTTCACGCACAGTCAACTTATTGGATGTTTTATTAACAACCCAAAAGGAGATATTTAGCGGGCGGCCGGAAGGTGAATGCTAGGCATGATCTAACCCTCGGTCTCTGGCGTCGCGACTGCGAAATTTCGCGAGGGTTTCCGAGAAGGTGATTGCGCTTCGCAGATCTCCAGGCGCGTGGGTGCGGACGTAGTCAGCGCCATTGCCGATCGCGTGAAGTTCCGCCGCAAGGCTCGCTGGACCCAGATCCTTTACAGGAAGGCCAACGGTGGCGCCCAAGAAGGATTTCCGCGACACCGAGACCAATAGCGGAAGCCCCAACGCCGACTTCAGCTTTTGAAGGTTCGACAGCACGTGCAGCGATGTTTCCGGTGCGGGGCTCAAGAAAAATCCCATCCCCGGATCGAGGATGAGCCGGTCGGCAGCGACCCCGCTCCGTCGCAAGGCGGAAACCCGCGCCTCGAAGAACCGCACAATCTCGTCGAGCGCGTCTTCGGGTCGAAGGTGACCGGTGCGGGTGGCGATGCCATCCCGCTGCGCTGAGTGCATAACCACCAGCCTGCAGTCCGCCTCAGCAATATCGGGATAGAGCGCAGGGTCAGGAAATCCTTGGATATCGTTCAGGTAGCCCACGCCGCGCTTGAGCGCATAGCGCTGGGTTTCCGGTTGGAAGCTGTCGATTGAAACACGGTGCATCTGATCGGACAGGGCGTCTAAGAGCGGCGCAATACGTCTGATCTCATCGGCCGGCGATACAGGCCTCGCGTCCGGATGGCTGGCGGCCGGTCCGACATCCACGACGTCTGATCCGACTCGCAGCATTTCGATCGCCGCGGTGACAGCGCCGGCGGGGTCTAGCCGCCGGCTCTCATCGAAGAAGGAGTCCTCGGTGAGATTCAGAATGCCGAACACCGTCACCATGGCGTCGGCCTCCGCAGCGACTTCCACGATGGGGATCGGGCGAGCAAAAAGGCAGCAATTATGAGCCCCATACCTACAAAGCCCCACGCATCAAGCTTTTGCCCATGAAGCAACCAGGCAATGGCTGTAATTATGACGACGCCGAGTCCCGACCAGACTGCATAAGCAACACCGACAGGGATGGATTTCAGAACCAGAGAAAGAAAATAAAATGCGATGCCATAACCGATTATGACAACGGCGGAAGGGGCAAGCTTAGTAAAGCCCTCGCTAGATTTTAATGCGGATGTTGCGATTACTTCGCCAACTATTGCGATAACAAGAAAAAGCCAGCCTTTCATGATATATCTCCCAATTTGTGTAGGGCTTATTATGCACGCTTAAAAATAATAAAAGCAGACTTGACCTGATAGTTTGGCTGTGAGCAATTATGTGCTTAGTGCATCTAACGCCTGAATTAAGCCGCGCCGCGAAGCGGCGTCGGCTTGAATGAATTGTTAGATGCCAACCCGGTCAATGTGCGCTGACCTTGGATAGCAGGTTTAGAACGGCGACGCCACTGACGATAAGTCCCATGCCAATGAACGCCCAGAAGTCTAGTTTTTGGCCATGGAAAATCCAAGCAATAGCTGCCACAAGCACGATGCCAAGCCCAGCCCATACAGCGTAAGCAATACCGACCGGAATGGACTTGAGCGCGAGAGACAAGAAATAGAACGCAAGCCCGTAGCCAGCCACAACTACAACGGAAGGAACTAACCTAGTGAATCCATGGCTAGACTTCAGTGCGGAAGTTGCGATGACCTCGCCAAAGATTGAAACAGCCAGAAATATCCAGTTCTTCACGCGCAATCTCCTCTACGGTATGAAGGAGAAATTGTAGTGGCTATGAGTTGCCAAAAACAGTCTTGCGGCTATCGATTTTCTGTGAGCATACGCAACGCCAAATCTGGCATCTAACGCCTGAGTTAAGCCGGAGCGCTTTGCGGCCGCGGCGTTGTGACAATTTACCGAGCAACTCCGCGGCCGCGAAGCGATCTCGGCTTGAACGAATTGTTAGGTGGCGGTTCTTGGATCAATGTCGAAGTGCATGACGTCTTCCCGAACTCCAAGCTTTGTGTAGAGAGCGACTGCCGGATCGTCACCGTAGTCTGCTTGCACATAGATTACATACGCGCCAAGTTCAACCGCCACACGCTTCAGGTGGCTAATCAGGGCAGTTGCGACTCCTAGCCTTCGATGGCTGGAAGCGACTGCCAAGTCATAAATGTAGATCTCGCTTCGCGCTTGCTCGAACTTGGGTAGAACGTAGGCGGCGAGCCCACCTATTGCTGTTCCGCGGTCAAAAGCAGCGAGCGCGATGAACGTCTCGCTGTGCAGAAGATTGGCAAGATACTCATTGGTCGGCTGGCGATCAGAGTAGGTTGGAATGTCCTCAAACTCTTTGCCGAAGAGATCGAGCACAGCCCTCATGGCTGAAATTTCGTCAGGGCCGATCTTGACGGTTGCAATGATGCTCATTGAGCCACCTAACTTTGTTTTAGGGCGACTGCCCTGCTGCGTAACATCGTTGCTGCTCCATAACATCAAACATCGACCCACGGCGTAACGCGCTTGCTGCTTGGATGCCCGAGGCATAGACTGTACAAAAAAACAG
>NZ_JBIMQP010000038.1:0-9485 GCF_043945315.1 Enterobacter cloacae complex sp. 2024EL-00227 | reverse complement strand
CTTCGGCTTCGCGGAGAATACTGATGATCTGTTCGTCGGAAAAACGCTTCTTCATGGGGATGTCCTCATGTGGCTTATGAAGACATTACTAACATCGGGGTGTACTAATCAACGGGGAGCAGGTCACTGTATCACCGTTCTGAAAATCCGCGCGACCTGATCCCGGGGAGAAAAGACGATGACCAGTCCTGAGCTGCTTCTCATCCTGAATGCTGCTATCTGCGGCGGCATTGCTATTCGAGTCCTGCTGTTCCGCCGTGAAGGTTCACGCCATCGCTGGTGGGGAGGCTGGCTCGCCTATCTACTGATCGTCGTCGCCGCCAGCGTACCTATCCGGACATTCTACGGGTACTACGTTAGCGCAGACTGGTCAGAAATCATCATCAAAGCCGTGTTCCTGGCTGCGCTCATAAAGACAAAAGGGAACGTGGTGCAAATCTTCAAGATAACGAGGTCCCAGCATGGACATTAAACAATTCCAGCGTGCAGCTGGTATCAGTGAGGTGCTGGCTGCGCGCTGGTTCCCGCATATTACTGCAGCCATGAAAGAGTTTGGAATCGAGCAACCGCTGCACCAGGCGATGTTTATCGCGCAGGTGGGGCATGAGTCTGGCGGCTTTACCCGGCTGCAGGAGAACTTCAACTACAGCGTGACTGGGCTGGCAGGATTCGTCCGCGCCGGGCGACTCACTCAGGGCCAGGCCAACGCGCTGGGCCGCCGTGCTGGTGAGCCATCGCTACCGCTGGAGCGTCAGCGTGCGATCGCCAATCTGGTGTACAGCAAACGCATGGGGAACAACGGTCCGACCGATGGATGGTTCTACCGCGGTCGCGGGCTTATCCAGATCACCGGGCTTAACAACTACCGGGATTGTGGCAACGGCCTGAAGGTGGATTTGGTTAAGCAGCCTGAACTGCTGGCGCAGGACGAGTATGCGGCCCGCAGCGCGGCGTGGTTCTTCGCAACAAAAGGCTGCATGAAGTACACCGGCGACCTGGTGCGCGTCACGCAGATCATCAATGGCGGGCAGAACGGCATCGACGACCGTCGCGCTCGATACATCACCGCCAGCAAGGTGCTCTCATGAAAAGACTTCTTTCTCTAATTATCCCAAGGTGGGAGACAGATACTGTTGCCCTGCAGGAGACTGAGCGAGGAATGGAGATCGTTTGCAGTTATTCAGACATAGAACCTGGAGAGTGGTTTGATGGAATGTGTGAACTGAAAACTTTCACCTGGTTGAATTGGTCATGGCCTTATGGAGAACCTATTAACGTTCGTCGTTTTAAGCCAAAGGTAAGCCTATGATCTTGGCACTCTTCAAAGCGTACTGGAAACAGTTGCTTATCGTATTGATGCTTGCTGCTTTGGCCATCGGCGGAGTGGTTGCCTGGAATGTACACGGTAGCCGCCAGTACGATGCCGGGTATGCGCAGGCGCAGGCAGACCAGAAACAGGCCGACGCAAAATTGCGTTCGCTGAAAGAACAGGAGAAAGCGACCAATGAACGTGAAGCGCAGCAGAGGATCGACAAGGCGCGCAATGATGCTCTTGATGCTGCCGCTCGCGCTGGCCGGTTGCAGCAGCAGCTCGTTGCCATCCGTGAGCAGCTCAGGCAGTATAACGCCACTGTCGGCGCTGGGACGTCAGCCGCAGACACCGGAGTTTTGCTTGCCGACGTGCTCAGCAAATCTCTCGAGCGAAACCGACAACTGGCTGAGTACGCTGACCGGGCCGCCGAATCCGGACGAGTCTGTGAAAAGCAGTACGATTCACTGACCCGGTGACATGGCATTTTTCATGGTACTGATTTCCGGTGACGGTATATAAAACGGTACGGTGAAAATAAGGTTGTGAAAAGTTGTTACCAGTCAATTGGTTATGTGTGTCGTAAATAATTGAGTGGGAATGATTTCGCGTCTGGTAACAGCCTGTACGTGAAACAGTAAAACACTTCTAAGCCCGCGGATTGCGGGCTTTTTTGTTTTTATGTCTGGCACTTTCTGGCAGCTGTTAGCAACGGGAAGTGTAAGCATCCCGGCAAAACGGCCCATTCACTTTTAGAGATACTGATTATGTCCCCTGAGGAGATCGCTATGCGTAAAGCCCGATTCACTGAACACCAGATCATCGCCGTTCTGAAGTCCGTTGAAGCCTGACGTACCGTCAAGGATATGTGCCGTGATGCCGCTATTTCGGAAGCCAGCTATTACAACTGGAAGGTTAAATATGGCGGGATGGAAGCGGCCGATATTAAAAAAATTAAAGACCTTGAGGATGAGAATCGACGTTTGAAACAGATGTTTGCCGACCTTAGCCTTGAGTGCGGGGCGCTTAAAGACGTCATCGAAAAAAAGCTTTAAAACCAGCGATAAAGCGTGAACTCGTCAGCTATCTGACGGCATAATTTGGCATTTGTTTACGCCATGCCTGCAGGACGTTATCGCTGAGCAGGACAGTGTATTTTTATCAGCTTAATACCCGGCGTGATGAACCGTAGATCCATGCGCTGGCTGATTGAATATAACAACGAGCTGCCTCATGAATCCCTGAATAACCTAACGGCGGAAGAGTACCGGCTGATGGCTGAAAAACCGGAACTCTCAAAAAGTGCATGGAACTGAAGCTGGGATGCTTACAATCACAAGGATAAATGCTACAGCTGTAACTTGTTTCTGGATAAAAGCCCTTTACAGCCGACGCACTAAAGAGCATGAACTGATGAGATAATGTATGGGTATTGGGTAGGTTGGGATGAAGATTGAATCCTAATATTTTCTCCACCCAATTATATTAGGGGCGCTGTGCTCTTCCCAACCAACCAACCGAGCTAAAGAGTACTCTGAATAGTTTATTATTAGCCTCTTAACATATGCTCTTCAGCATCGCGATTTTCTTCATATTTAATTTGATGGTCAATGTTCTCTATGAAACTTACAGCCCAGTTTCTTACATTAATGTTATCGTGGTAGGTCAAATTTTTAAGTATCTCCTTATCAGCCTCTAAATATGGCACTAAAGATCCTGACCACGATCTGCTTGAAAAGTTAGCAGATATTTCACTAAGGAATGATTTATTATTAGAGAATTCTTTTAATAATTGAATCATCAATGGGTTAACTACACGCTGCTCGCCATTTGAGATAAACATTGAAATCGCCCGAGCCACAATAAGAAGAGCAACATCATCCCTGCACCAAGCAACAACAACCTCTGGTTTTAATATGTCAAAAATACTGTTATCTCTTTTTTTATAAGATTTACCACTTCCAATTAAGTCAATTAAGTAATACGATTTATTTGCGTTTTTATCATTGAATTTATTAGAAATCTTCGGCCAGATATAATTGCTATGCAGCTCAAATGCTTTATAAAAAGCATTGTTTAGGTAATCCCATAAATCAGAATAATCAACATTATTTTCGCCAACTTGGTCAATTATATGCGAACATAGTTGTAATGCAAATTCAGCGTTTTCAGACTTTAATAGTCGTTCCACTGAGTTTAACCAATGATAGCTATCCGAATAGCGACTCTTATCTTCTTTTTTAAAAGAAACATTAAGAACCAGATGGACTAAAGTCAGCCTTAACTGAGTAAAGTCCACATCTTCACGACCAAATATGTACATATTCATATTATCAAGTGCTACCCAATTTGCAGTCGCATCAATTTTGCTGAGTGATATACAAAAATTGGATATTTGCTTTTCAGTTAAATGCTCTGTCGCGCGTCCATAAACGAGCGTAGCAGCTGAATAACTAGGAAGCTTATCTTCAGCTATCAGTCTAATGAAAACATCTAAATGTGTAATATCAAAGCGACCTGTGCATATCGCGTCAGGATAATATTTAATGAGCTTTTCATCTGAACCTAATAACTCAATTATTTCTTTCCATTTAGCAGGTTCCTTTATATAAAGTCCAGAAAGTAAACCAGAAATGAACTGAGTGCTTATAGTTTTATGATTGCGCAAATATTCGAGAGTTACATTGAGTAGTTCTTCTGTATAATCTGCTTCTAGGACCAAATGTTTTGCAAAAATCCAGCTTTGCTTCTGCTCAGGAAACGTCATCAAGAGTTCAAAATGTTTATACAAATCAGTAAGCCTGTTTGCAAGGACTTTTGCTAGACCCTTCGCATCTTCAGCTGCCAGATCAATATAGTGGCCATTGTCGTCTTTTTTATGCTCTCTCGATGGATTAAATACGACTAATTTCAATAGCTCCTCAATACTATTTTCATCGGGCGTTAATAATTTTTCCCACGACATTAAGATATCGATTTGTTCCTGATTCATTCCCTTGATATCATAATTTAAAGCATGGGATATCGATTGAGCTGCGGCAGGCCAGTATTTACCTGTTAACTTTATTACTTCTTTTATAAAATAGTCCAACTTATCCGATAAGTTATATCGAATTAATCCTCTAATTTCATTACCAAAAGCATCTTTAACCTGTTCGGTTAAATTTCCGCGTTTAATAATTACAAGTAAAATTTCTAATAAAGACTGCCAGTAATCATAAATTTCCTGATATTTTTTTGGATTCCATTCTTTTAGCTCTGGCTTAGTACCTTGAAACTCTGCTCTTATAGTTCTAGTGCCTCCGTGAGTGTCCATTGCCGTTTTAATAGCATTAATTATTACCACGTCTGCGCTTTCTAAATCTAAAGAAAGAGCTTTATTCAAAATTTCTAGCCTTTGATCAAAATCAGCTTCTGTACCAGATAATTGCCAGCGAAATAATTGTGCGAATTGACCCAATGAATTATTGCTATAATTTTCGTTTTCAAATTGTGCTAATTTAAATAAAACCCATGCACTTTTATCAAAACAAGACTTATGAAAAGCAAGCATCTCTAATGCCCAGACAAAATTGCGTCTTACATCGCCTTTAATATCGAGTATCTCTTTATCAGTTAATTGAAAAATAACTCTGTATAACTGATTGTTCGTAACGGCAGGGTTCACTTCAACTAATGCGCGAAACAGTCTTGAACCCTGTTTGGATAGTAACAATTCCGCTTGGCCGAAAGGGCGATTGGCAGCACAAAAGTTTTCGACAAATGACTGAACATTTATCGATGAGTCTAGGTATCTTATTTGATCACAAAAGCTTTCAAGCAGCATAGCTGGAAGGCTAGAAACAATTTCACTTTGTCTATCAAATGCACTTGTATTCCACCATTCCAGTGCCAAGTTTAAAGCTAATGGTTTAGGAACTACGCGAGCTAGGCTTCCAGTACAATTAATCAATTCTTTATGATTGAATGTCATAATTGTATTTTCGAAAGTTATCTGGTCTGTTCCAGCAATACGCTTTAAAAATTCAGCATCTTCATTGATATCATCTCTGCTCCCTTTCTGAAATCTAAAATAATCGAAAAGAGAAAATACTTTAAGCAATTCTCTAGCTTGGTCACTCAGGCTCCCATCACCATTTATTAATTTTTCTACAAGGTTGGATTCATCAAATTTGGTTGTGACACGCCCCTCTTGCTGTAGCTCTTTGATAGTCATTTGTGCCAGCAGGGGGAATCCCTCAATAAATTTCTCTAATTGCTTTTTTGATGAAGGATCTAGATCTGGAAGTCGACTTTCGATAATATTGGTTATCTGCTCTGCCCCTAATTTTTCTAATTTTATACGAATGCTATTTGTTAGCTTCTTATTTTCTTCGTGATAAAAATAAGTGGTGATGAGTTTTAAAGGTGAATTGTTAACCTCAATTGCATTTGTGGCGTAATTATGTAGTTCCACTGAGCAATTGTCTATTATAATAAACCCTATCGCACCGTTTTCGGCGGCTGTTTTTATTGATTCTTGAACCCTATGAATATTTTCAGAGCCACTAAATACAATGAAATCATTATCTTTTATATTGTTTCTATTTTTGTATTCAATCAATAGCCGTGACTTTCCTAAACCAGATAAACCAGTAAGTCTTATAAAGCAAGCATCAGAGTCTATTGCTTCTGATAGCGCTGAAAATGCTATTTTCCTTGGTTCATCTTCTTCATACGAAAGCTCGTGCTTACGTTCATCGTATTTAAGCCACTCTTTAATAGGCTTAGCTGCATCTAGGTTAAATTTTCCAACTGAAGGAGAGTTTTTAATAAATGATTTTAGTAGGATGACCTGGATGTCATCTTTTGAATTTGGTTTTACAATAGAGCTATGATCGACTCCATTTATTGTTTCGATAGGGTGGTATCTAAATAGGCTTTTTGAACTTACTGAAGATACTACAGTTTCATTTGCATCAATAATGCTCAGTATGTTCAACTGCTCACTTAACTTTTTATCTACCCAATCTTCATCCAAAGCATCTAAATCACTTGAGTTGTTAACAAGCGACTTCATGTGTCTGTTATTAAATGCAATAAACTTACCAATATTTGCTAAACCTGAACCACCGTGAGGTACATCAAAAAAACATACTTTTTTGATGTTATGTTTAGTTCCTAGTTTACTAAGCCTCACGAGAAGACGTTTAATAACTAACCCTCCCATACTATGGCCTACTAAAATGATTTCATCATTCGCAAGGTCACATCTAGCCTTTATATCAGTAAGCAGTCCATTAGCAATATTTAAAATTGTTGGGGCAGATTTAAAGAATTGTGTTATGAAATTGGGTGATGTGTACCCATACTCAATGACTTGATGCTCAATATCAGGGTCGTCAATTATATACTGTGGGAAATTACCCCACGTCTTGTCTATTTTACCACCTAAGCCATGAACAAAAACTATAAATTTTTTCATCAGTTATCCCTTTTTTGAAGTCACCTTTAGATGTATTTTGGTAACAGTGTGTTCCAATTTTAGAATTCTATCTTTAAGCCTAATAAATATTGTTTGTATATGGCTGTATTAACTGTAATGTTAATATTCACAAAGAATGTTTCACAAAATTCAATGTTAATAGCCACTATAACAGTCTTTGCCTATTCGCGGGTGATTATTTATCACTACATCTATGGTCCATTGTGAAGTGAATAATTAACATCATTCATTACTCTGTTACAGTATTATGCCTAATCGGCAGGAAAAAGTTGAATCGCCATCAGTTAGATCGTCAATGAGCGGTTAAACAATAGCTTGGTCAATGCTGTAATACTGGCTTTCATCTCAGGTCTAGCCATTAAAATGAAAAGGGGCAAGACCGTATAATCAGATGCTACTCACCTATTTTGGTACGCTACCGCCCTCACGTTACCGAAGCTTCATGCATCTGATAACACTATCACATCAGCATTTTTTGTTGTACATATAGATAGAATAGTCGTCCAGATATGATGGTACTAGCAAGTTTTTGGGAAAGAAGAGTATTTGATCTAACTGACTTTAGGGCAACATATGCTATAGGTTTTAGGGGGCAGAATCCGTACCACGTACTCTGAGTCGATTTTGGCGTAACGTTACTTGTTTGAGGATTTACTCGGATTTAGGGCTCGAGTGTTTCTTGGCGTTTTTTATTGTCACGTTGACGCTGATCTGGCTTGCCAGTCGGCTTAGCTATTTTTGGTTTGCGGCGGCAAAGGGGCTCCAAAACAGTGGTGGAGAATCAGAGCTGTGCGTAATGTTGTGTAATATTAGTTTGGAAAGGAACTCGCAGAATTCAATGGCTACTACACTAGATGACCTCTTAGGCGACGGACGATTGGCTCGCCTTTTTTCTAACCAAAATCGCGCTTGTGCACTTCAGCTATGGGTCCTTCAGATTAAATCTGAAAAGTCGACAGAAATGCGTGTAGTCTACGGACGTCTACTCCCATACAGTCATTCGAGTAACAGTTGGTCCTTCAGCGACAACGATAACCATCTTATCTTCGGAAACATCAAGGCAAAGTTTACTCGCCTTAACTTGTATATAGACAGTATCCTTTGTGCCGAGTTTTTAAGGCAATTGATTGCTGGTCGGTCAATCTCAGAAATAAATGATATATTGGAAATTGAGTGTTCGAGTAAATTAACGAAACTCTTCGGTGCTACTGCTCTTATGGCCAATAATCTGGTCTATCGTCCAGTTGCTTATCTACTCAACCGAGATGCGTATGATCGCCAGTCAATTTCTAGCCCACATAGTGCAGCCGGGGCTTTTAGTGCTTCGATTACTCAAATGAATAAGGAAGCGTTATTTCTGTTGAGTGAGGAATACAGCGCTGCCTTAACTACTTCGTTAGTTGAACGGCTCAATGCGGAAACTGGTTTGGATTTTGGTAAAGCAGATGCCACGCGATTTGGTGATCTTGAATTATTGGTCTTTCCTACACTTAATGACCTTGAGCAGAACTTGCTATGTGTTAAATGGATTGATTCATCACCTGCTCTATCCGTTTGCTTTGCTTCGACACAAGTGCCGCTCTTTGACAAATTTCAGTTCCACTTGAGCATTATAAACGATGGCCAAATCATTTCCTCGTCTATTGCTTCAGCAAATCGTAAAGAGGATGGGGTGTTTGAATATGTGTTTAAACTGAGCGAGGGGATGCGTGAGAAGACAGATAGTACTGAACTGGAGATTTTTGGTTTCTCAAACGATCGCCCTAATGAGGGATTACTCTGCTGCCGGTGGCGGATAGGATATATCCGAGAAATAAATTTTCAGGGCCATATGGTGGGGCAAGGGACCAGTTCCGTCAAGTTCGACTGGCTTGAAAAAGCATCCAGGCCAGCTATGTCAGAGCGTGTAAAGGCTGCGCTTACGGTTAACCGGAGCAATTTGGGATTTGGTAGCCGCGTCGGAGGGCGGCAGGCAGACCCTTGGGTTCCGGTGAATCGTGAACTTCTTTCTCTTTTTACACGGCTTCATCCGCCTAAATCAGAAGGGCAGTTTTTCCAGAGATGGAGTATGGGGAATGGAGAAGGGCGATTGCAATTCGCGGAGTGGTTTAGAACTCTATTGGGCAAGTACCAGCAGCATCAAATAGTTATTTTCGATCCTTACTTCGAGACTGCTGGTTTAGGGCTTGTATTGATTAATGCAGCAATTAAGTCCGATTATATCATTTTTACGTCGCTGCCAAAGACATCGAGAGAGATTGAATATGCAAAAGATAAATCCGAACAACTTTATCCGGGGCGATTGAACAATTTAATAGCGAGCTGTGAGCATAATAGTCACTTACTAGGCCACCTAAAGTTTCGTATCTATGGTCTAAAAGAAGGCCGGCTACATGATCGTTATATTTTAATTATGGGGGCAGATCGTCTTCCGGTTGCCGGATTCCATCTGTCCAATTCGTTTCAAAGTGCAGCCGAAAATTATCCATTATTGATTACTCCAATTCCTTCGGATGTTTTACTCCAAGTAGAGCAATATAAATCTGCACTGGTACAGGAGAGTATTGACCTGCTCCCCGTTGATTAGTACACCCCGATGTTAGTAATGTCTTCATAAGCCACATGAGGACATCCCCATGAAGAAGCGTTTTTCCGACGAACAGATCATCAGTATTCTCCGCGAAGCCGAAG
>NZ_JBIMQP010000037.1:0-9591 GCF_043945315.1 Enterobacter cloacae complex sp. 2024EL-00227 | reverse complement strand
ATTGCGTTCCATCGACCATCAGCCCCATGATCATTGGAGTAGCTGTAAATGCAGCACCTAATAATTAAAATAAAACAATAGGTTAACCTATTAACGTGGTTTTTTACATCGTTGGCCCTCAAACCCCTGGCATGTTTGGCGGTAATGCGTTCCGGGGCGGTAATACCGGCGGCGGCCAGCAATCGGCAGGTGGAGGAAGTGGCAGCAACAGCGGAGGAAGCAGTGGTTCTAATTTAAGTGGTAAGGCAAGGGGCAGTCGCGGGAAGAAGGCTGCATAAAATTAAAACAAAAGTCGTTGAAATTGCAATTTCGACGACTTATTATAATTGGTACGTTCAACAACCGATAATGGATGCCGTAATGCGCAGCTTATTGCTTATGGGAGTTCTTCTGATTAGCGCCTGTTCCAGCGGGCATAAACCGCCACCGGAGCCGGACTGGAGCAACACCGTTCCAGTAAACAAAACAATCCCGGTTGATACGCAAGGTGGTGCAAATGAAAGCTAATAAAAAAACAGGGCTTACACGTGAAGCCATTAAAGAGTTCAACGAAAGCCGTAAAGGGCTTGAAGTTGATCTGATGGATGAAGTGCTGAAGTCCCGGCGTACCGCCTGGATGGTTGCCACCGGTTCAGCGGTGGTAACTGTTTTTGCACTCTCTTTAGTTGGTTACGTAGTGCATAAGTACAGCCAGCCAATCCCCGCACATCTGCTAACGCTCAACGAGGCCACTCACGAAGTACAGCAGGTCAAGCTGACCCGCGACCAGACCTCTTATGGTGACGAAATTGATAAGTTCTGGCTGACACAATATGTCATTCACCGTGAGAGCTATGACTTCTATTCAGTTCAGGTCGACTATACGGCCGTTGGCTTAATGTCCACGCCGAACGTGGCAGAGTCTTACCAGAGCAAGTTCAAGGGTCGCAATGGTCTTGATAAGGTTCTGGGTGACAGTGAAACGACTCGCGTGAAGATTAACTCTGTGATCCTCGATAAACCGCACGGCGTAGCAACAATACGCTTTACTACGGTTCGCCGCGTGCGCAGCAATCCCGTTGATGATCAGCCGCAGCGCTGGATTGCCATTATGGGGTATGAATATAAATCGCTGGCGATGAATGCTGAGCAGCGTTATGTCAACCCGCTGGGTTTCCGCGTGACGAGTTATCGCGTCAACCCGGAAGTTAACTGAGGGCTGCCCCATGAAAAAACTACTTCTTTCAGCAGTCGTTTTGTCAGTCCTGGGAGGCGCGGCCACTAACGTTATGGCGCTTGAGGTTGGCCGCAATTCTCCTTATGACTATCGCATTAAAAGCGTTGTTTATAACCCTGTTAATGTGGTCAAAATTGACGCTGTCGCCGGTGTGGCTACCCACATTGTTGTCGCGCCTGACGAAACCTATATCACTCATGCTTTTGGCGATTCTGAAAGCTGGACGTTTGCGCACAAAATGAACCATTTTTTTGTGAAGCCGAAACAGGCCATGAGTGATACCAACCTGGTGATCGTCACCGATAAGCGCACCTATAACATCGTCCTCCATTTCATCGGTGAAGAAACGAAGAAAAATGCAGACGGTACGGTATCAAAATCCTTTATTGAAACGCCGTGGGCTGTGCGCCATGCCGTTCTTCAGCTGACCTATGAATATCCGTTTGAGCAGCAGGAAAAAGCCAAAAGCGCGGCTGATAAAAAACGCATTACGCAGAAGCTGAAGCAGACGGCTTTTGCGGGGGCGAAGAACTATCAGTACGTAATGAGCGAACAGCCTGAAATGCGCAGTATCCAGCCGGTTCACGTCTGGGATAACTACCGCTTTACCCGGTTTGAGTTTCCGGCCAATGCGGAGCTACCGCAGGTCTACATGATCTCGGCCAGTGGCAAAGAAACGCTGCCTAACTCTCATGTTGTGGGTGAGAACCGCAACATCATCGAGGTGGAAACCGTCGCTAAAGAGTGGCGTATTCGTCTGGGCGATAAAGTCGTTGGCGTTCGTAATAATAATTTCGCGCCGGGCGCCGGTGCGGTAGCAACCGGTACGGCTTCCCCGGATGTGCGCAGGGTTCAAATTGGGGAGGATAACTGATGGCCCGTAAAAGTGTCGATGTAGATCAGGAACTCGATGAAAACACCGGAGACGGTGAATTTGAAAGCGAGCGTGGCGGATTTAATGGCAGTAACCGCCGTTCGGCTCCTGGTATGAAAGCCTTTGTCATACTGATGGCGCTGCTTGCTTTGGTATTCATCGGGATTACGGTCATGGGTAAAATTCGCGCCCCGGCTAAAGCTGAAGCTGATAAAGACGGTGGTAAAGCGCAACAGGCCAATACACTGCCAAACTACAGCTTTAACAGCGATCCTGATGTTAATAAACCTGCAACTGCGCAGAATAGCGCCACTGATGCCCGTGCTGTGCAGGCTGCCGCACAGGCAGATGCAGATGCGGGCAGCAGCAATACCGGCGCGCGTACCTCTAATAAGCGTAAAGAACCTTCGCCTGAAGAACTGGCTATGCAGCGTCGTCTGGGCGGCGAGCTGGCCCAGACTAATCAGGCGGCTACAAGCAATAGTCCCGGAGTGCAGCCCCAGGACAACGAAACAAGCGAAGGTAGTTCAGCACTCGCTAAAAACCTGACTCCTGCAAGGCTGAAGGCTAGCCGCGCTGGAGTCATGGCTAATCCCAGCCTGACTGTTCCGAAAGGCAAAATGATCCCCTGTGGTACCGGCACCGAGCTGGATACCACTGTTCCGGGTCAGGTTTCCTGCCGGGTTTCACAGGACGTTTACTCAGCTGATGGACTCGTTAGGCTGATTGATAAAGGCTCATGGGTTGACGGGCAGATTACCGGTGGTATCAAAGACGGCCAGGCGCGCGTGTTTGTTCTCTGGGAGCGTATCCGCAATGACCAGGACGGGACAATCGTTAATATTGACAGTGCCGGAACGAACTCACTCGGCAGCGCGGGGATTCCGGGCCAGGTGGATGCCCATATGTGGGAGCGTCTGCGTGGTGCGATCATGATTTCGTTGTTCTCTGACACCTTAACGGCGCTGGTTAACCAGACGCAGAGTAATAACATTCAGTACAACAGCACAGAAAACAGCGGTGGGCAGCTGGCGTCTGAAGCACTCCGCTCTTACATGTCTATCCCCCCTACCCTCTACGATCAGCAGGGTGATGCGGTGAGCATTTTTGTTGCCCGCGACCTCGATTTCAGCGGCGTTTATACGCTCGCAGACAACTAAAAAAGTGGGCGCTTAGCGCCCGCTTTTCTTCAGGAGTAATCATGACTGATGCAGCTTTCTATCAACTTGGCCCACTGCGCGAGTATTTAGAAGATCCTACTGTTTTTGAAATTCGCATTAACTGCTTTCAGGAAGTTATCTGTGATACGTTCAGCGGCCGCAGGGTTGTGCAGAACGCGGCAATTACGGCAGATTTTATTAGGAACCTTGCTAAATCGTTGGTGAGCAGCAACAAGCTGACCATGCAGGCCATTAATGACGTGATCCTGCCTGGCGGGATCAGGGGCGTTATCTGTCTGCCCCCTGCGGTGATTGACGGTACAACGGCCGTAGCGTTTCGTAAGGATTTGGCGGCCGATAAAAATCTGGAGCAGCTGACCAGCGAGGGGATTTTCAGTGACTGCCGGAAGATTACCGGCAGCAAGCAAAGCCTAACGGATGATGATTTTTTCCTTAAAGAGCTGCACAGCAGCGAAAAATGGCCCGCATTCCTGCAAACCGCCGTTGAGAAGAAACGCACTATCGTGATCTGCGGTGAAACCGGGTCGGGGAAAACGGTACTCACGCGCGCGCTGTTAAAATCGCTACATAAAGACGAGCGTGTAATTATTTTAGAGGACGTTCACGAAGTCACGGTCGATCACGTTGTAGAAGCCGTTTATATGATGTACGGCGATGCAGGAAAGATCGGCCGCGTCAGCGCCACTGATGCCCTGCGAGCCTGTATGCGTCTGACACCGGGCCGTATCATCATGACTGAGCTTAGGGATGATGCTGCGTGGGATTATCTTAAAGCACTTAATACCGGCCATCCAGGCGGTGTTATGTCAACGCACGCTAACTCTGCGCGCGATGCTTTTAACCGTATTGGGCTGCTTATCAAGGCGACCCCTATCGGCCGTATGCTCGATATGAGCGATATTATGCGAATGCTCTACTCCACCATTGACGTTGTGGTGCATATGGAAAAGCGGAAAATCAAAGAAATTTATTTTGATCCTGAATATAAAATGCAGTGTGTGAACGGGAGCCTGTAATGAAAAAATTAGCAACCTGGCTTCTGGCCGCAGCATTTACGACAGCCGCCCTGCCCGCCTTTGCGGTGGAACCATCCGTTCAGGTTGGCTACTCGCCTGAAGGAAGCGCCCGCGTTCTCGTCCTGAGCGCCATTGACTCCGCAAAAACCTCGATACGGATGATGGCTTATTCTTTTACCGCCCCGGATATTATGAAGGCACTGGTAGCAGCCAAAAAACGGGGAGTTGATGTGAAAATCGTAATTGATGAAAGGGGCAATACGGGGCGCGCCAGCATTGCGGCCATGAACTACATAGCGAACAGCGGCATCCCTTTGCGTACTGACAGTAATTTCCCTATCCAGCATGACAAGGTGATCATCGTGGATAATGTGACCGTTGAAACTGGCAGCTTTAATTTCACCAAAGCGGCCGAAACGAAAAACTCGGAGAATGCGGTGGTGATCTGGAACATGCCTAAGCTCGCTGAATCATTCCTCGAACACTGGCAAGACCGCTGGAATCAGGGAAGAGACTACCGTTCCAGCTACTGAATACTGACCGCCAAAAGGCGGTTTTTTTTGTTCAAAGGGGAGCCCGCAGAATTCGGAAAAAATCGTACGCTAAGGTTTTCCGGGCATCCGTAAGGGCCGAAACTTCCCGTCTTCCAGTCTGCGGCTCTGCCGCCAGACGTAATCGCCGGTTAGGTTGATGTGCTCCCAGCCCAGCGGCGACAGGAATTGCAGCAGCTCGCCGTCCACCGGCTTGCCGGCCTCGACCAACCCCTGGGTGGCGCGTTCCAGGTACACCGTGTTCCACAGCACGATAGCCGCCGTCACCAGGTTGAGGCCGCTGGCCCGGTAGCGCTGCTGCTCGAAGCTCCGATCCCTGATTTCCCCAAGGCGGTTGAAGAACACCGCCCTGGCCAGCGAGTTGCGCGCCTCACCTTTGTTCAGGCCGGCATGCACGCGGCGGCGCAGTTCAACACTTTGCAGCCAGTCCAGGATGAACAGCGTGCGCTCGATCCGGCCCAGCTCGCGCAGGGCCACGGCCAGTCCGTTCTGGCGCGGGTAGCTGCCGAGCTTGCGCAGCATCAGCGAGGCGGTGACGGTGCCCTGCTTGATCGAGCTGGCCAGGCGCAGGATGTCGTCCCAGTGGGCACGCACGTGCTTGATGTTCAGGGTGCCGCCGATCAGCGGGCGCAACGTCGGGTAGGCTTGCACGCCCTGCGGCACGTACAGCTTGGTTTCGCCGAGGTCGCGGATGCGCGGCGCGAAGCGGAAGCCTAGCAGGTGCATCAGGGCAAAGACGTGATCGGTGAAGCCGGCCGTGTCGGTGTAGTGCTCCTCGATCCGCAGGTCGGACTCGTGGTACAGCAGGCCGTCGAGCACATAGGTGGAATCGCGGACGCCGACATTCACCACGCGGGTGCTGAACGGCGCGTACTGGTCGGAGATATGGGTATAGAACAGCCGTCCCGGCTCGCTACCGTACTTCGGGTTGACGTGCCCGGTGCTCTCGCCCCGGCCACCCGCGCGGAAGCGCTGGCCATCGGAGGATGAGGTCGTGCCGTCGCCCCAGTGGGCGGCAAAGGCGTGGCGATACTGGTGGTTGACCAGCTCGGCCAAGGCCGCCGAATAGGTTTCGTCGCGGATGTGCCAGGCTTGCAGCCAGGACAGCTTGGCGTAGGTCAGGCCGGGGCTCGACTCGGCCATCTTGGTCAGCCCGAGGTTGATCGCATCACCGAGGATTGCGGACAGCAGCAACGTCCTGTCTTTGGCCTCGGCCCCGTCCTTCAAGTGGGTGAAGTGGCGGCTGAAGCCCGTCCAGTCGTCCACGTCCATCAGCAGTTCGGTGATCTTGATGCGCGGCAGTAACTGGCTGGTTTGGTCGATCAGCGCCTGCGCCCGATCCGGCACCGCCGCATCCAGCGGGGTGATTTTCAGCCCTGACTCGGTGAGGATGGCATCGGGCAGCTCGTTGTCCTTGGCCAGGCGGGTGACGGTGGCCAACTGCTCGTCCAGCAGCTGCAAACGCTCTTCCAGGTACTGGTCGCTGTTCGGGTTGATCGCCAGGGGCAGGGCCTGCTCGCGCTTGAGTGCGGCGAACTTCTCGGCCGGCAGCAGGTAGTCGTCGAAGTCGCGGAACTGCCGCGAGCCCTTGACCCAGATGTCGCCGGAGCGCAGGGCGTTCTTCAGCTCGGACAGGGCGCAGATTTCGTAGAATTTCCGGTCGAGGCCTTCCGGGGTGATCACCAGCGGCTTCCAGCGCGGCTTGATGAAGGCCGTGGGTGCATCGGCCGGCACCTTGCGCAGGTTGTCGGCGTTCATCTCACGCAGGGTCTGCACGGCTGCCAGCACGCCTTGCGCGGCCGGCGCGGCGCGCAGTTCCAGCACCTCCAGCAAGGCCGGCGTGTAACGGCGCAGGGTGGCGAAGTTCTCGCCGACCAGGTGCAGGTGGTCGAAGCCTTCCGGCCGGGCCAGCAGCTCGGCCTCGCTGACGCTCTCGGTGAACTCGTCCCAGGGAATCACCGCCTCGATGGCGGCATAGGGGTCGCTGCCGCTTTCCTTCGCTTCCAGCAGCGCCTGGCCGATCCTGGAGTACAGGCGCACCTTGTCGTTGATCGCCTTGCCCTGCTTCTGGAACTGCTGCTGATGCTTGTGCTTCGCGCCGCTGAACAGCTTGACCAGGATGCGGTCATGCAGATCGACCAGCTCATCGATCACGGTCGCGGTGCTCTCCAGCACCACGGCGGCCAGGGTCGCGTAGCGGCGCTGCGGCTCGAACTTACCGAGGTCTTTGGGCGTCATCTGCCCACCCTCGCGGGCCAGCTTGAGCAGGCGGTTCTGGTGGATGTGCCGGCCCAGGCCTTCGGGCAAGTCCACCAACTGAAATGTCTTCAGCCGCTCGATGTGTTCCAGCATGTGCCGAGAGTTGGGTTTCAGCGGTGCCTGGCGCAGCCAGGTCAACCAGGTGATGCTGCTGCCGGCCTTGAGCTTCAACAGCTCGTCCAGCTTGGCCCGATGCGAGTCCGTGAGTGGTTCGACCAGGGCGCGGTAGACCCGCCGATTGGCTCGCGCAATGGCTTCCGAGCAGGCCCGGTCAATCACGCTCAGCGCCGGCAGGATGCGTCGTTTCTGCCGTAGGCTCTCCAGGGCCTGACCGGCCAGCAGCAAGCCTTTGTCGGTCTGCTGGGCCAGCTCGGTTAGCTCGCGCACCAGGGCGCGGAAGTCGGACAGGCCGAACGGGGCCAGTTGCAGGTAGGTGCGCAGTTCCTGGGCATGCTCGCGACGGGTCACGTCGCGCTCGCCGTACTTTGCCCAGCTCGCCGGCTCGGCCTGGACTTGCTTCGCCACCCACAGGATGACCGGCTCGGGCAGCTCGCTGTCGGTTCCCAGCGCGTAACCGGGGTAGCGCAGCAGGCAGAGCTGCACGGCGAAGCCGAGGCGGTTGGCGTCGCCGCGTCGCTGGCGGATCAGCGACAGGTCGGAGTCGTTGAAGGTGTAGTAGCGGATCAGGTCATCCTGGCTTTCCGGCAGCGCAAGCAGGGTGTCCCGCTCCGTGGCCGAGAGGATCAAGCGACGCGGCATGTGTCAGTCGTCCGTGCGGAGGTACTGGTAGAGGGTTTCCCGGCTGATGTTGAACTCGCGGGCAAGCTGCGCCTTGGGCTCGCCGGCCGTCGCTCGCTGCCGCAGGGTAGCAGCCTGCTCATCGGACAGGGCTTTCTTGCGGCCCCGGTACGCGCCACGCTGCTTGGCCAAGGCGATGCCCTCACGCTGCCGCTCGCGGATCAGGGCGCGCTCGAACTCAGCGAAGGCCCCCATCACCGACAGCATCAGGTTGGCCATCGGCGAGTCCTCGCCAGTGAACACCAGGCCCTCCTTCAGGAACTCGATGCGCACGCCGCGCTGAGTCAGCTTCTGTACCAAGCGACGCAGGTCATCGAGGTTGCGGGCCAGCCGATCCATGCTGTGCACCACCACTGTATCGCCTTCGCGGACGAAGCTCAGCAGCGCTTCGAGCTGGGGGCGCTGGGTGTCCTTGCCCGATGCCTTGTCGGTGAACACCTTGCTCACCTGGGTTTGTTCCAGCTGGCGTTCCGGGTTCTGGTCAAAGCTGCTGACCCGGACGTAGCCGATGCGGTGCCCCTGCACGATGTCTCCTTGGTTGAAGGCGGCTTAAGTGCACTTTCTGTTCCGTTGTGCCTCAAAGCCCATTTCTGTCAGGCTGAAATCTATAACCTTCGCGGGCATGTGTCAAAAAATGGGAAAGCAGACTCTATTCTGACGAAGCGGCGCGGCCCTGCCTGACATCAAGTTAGGGTATACTTCAACTGGACACCATTCCAGAAAGACCAAGCATGGCATGGCCTGCCGCTGTCTTACCGTGCTTTATTTCCCGTTTTCTCTATCGACCCCTTCAAGTGGAAAGGGGGTCAAGGGCCGTAGGGGTGGCTGGCGCGGCCCGCAGCCGAAGGCGAGGACACGGGCCACCCCGGAGGGCGAAGCGAACCCTTGACGCCCTTGGAACGCCCCAACGCTCACCGGCAGGGGGCAGGAGAAGCAAGCGAAGCGCCGCGCAGCCTGCACCCCTGACGACAGAGGGCGACTCGCTCCCCTTCCCAGCGGGAAGGGGCGGGGGGGATGGGAGAGGGTGGCGAACCAGGGCGGCTTGTCGAGGCCACGGGCGGTGGCCTGTCCTTTCTTGAAGACCTTGTGGCGGTGGCGTATGGATGCGGGCGGTTCTTGGCCTGGGCGGTGGTGCCGCGACCGGGGGCACCATCCGGCCCCCTTTGGGGGCCTCGATATGCGGGTGAGCGCGTAGCGCGAGGGGTGCAGCGAAGCGAAACTCCTGGGGGATGCCGGGTGGGAGCGCGAAGCGCGGGCGGAGGGCCGCTTGCGGCCCGCAGGAGCCGGCAGGGGGCTTGCCCCCTAAGAGGCGGAGCGGTCTTTGGTGGGCGCTGCGTTTTCCACAGCGAGCGGCCCTCCAACTATCGGTTAAAGATAAAGGTAAAAACTAAAGGCATAACCTATCGGTTTAGGGGGGGTCTGATTAGGCACGATCAGGGGGTCTGATTAGGCATGGAAAACGCACCCTTGGGGGGTCTGATTAGGCATGGTGGGGGGGTCTGATTAGGCGTGGACAACTTCACCAACTAACAGGCTTGCCAACAGGCTGACGGGGGGTGCTTCCGCCCATGTCGTTTTCAGAAGACGGCTGCACTGAACGTCAGAAGCCGACTGCACTATAGCAGCGGAGGGGTTGGATCCATCAGGCAACGACGGGCTGCTGCCGGCCATCAGCGGACGCAGGGAGGACTTTCCG
>NZ_JBIMQP010000036.1:0-11192 GCF_043945315.1 Enterobacter cloacae complex sp. 2024EL-00227 | reverse complement strand
TGAATATGGAAAGAGTTTTTACCCAGATCGATACCAATGAGCGCAATGTTTTCCATGATAGTTCTCCGAATGAAAGCCTGTCCTCAGCATAGTACCGGGAAGGAGGGAGTGACCATCTCATTAAATAATCCTGACAGCACACCAGAGTCTCAACCGACCGACGTGGAAACCGTTAATCTGGAGATGGCTTTTAAAACGGCTGCACCTGACACCCCGGTAGTAATGTCATCTGACACCACCGGGACCGCTGACCCTGAAACTGAAAATAACATGGCGGCTGCCGAAACATTAAACCCTGCAGAAGAAAGCCAGGACACGTATCTGACTATTCCGTTTAAATATGGGTCAGTCATTTACAATACAGACCTGAACCGCCTGCAGGTTAAATTCAGTAACCGCCCTGAAAAAGGAAGTGATGAATACAGGGTAATGAAGCTTCTCAGTGAGCAGGGGCGTTTTTCTTTCGCCCCATCCCAGGACAGACGATGGGTACGCCGTCTTACTGATAAATCAGCGATCGCAGCTGCCGGGATACTCCAGGTTGAACTACCTTTGCCATCTGTTGTTTGTCTGGTCGCCACAGAAAGCGTTCCGCCGGCGCCAGATACATCCGCTAAGCTGCAAACAGATATGTTCACCGAAGTACAGTCGGCCGACCCCCAGAGAAAACTGACTGACGAAGAAATTGCAGCGATGGAAATTACTGCGAATGAACTCTTTTCAAGACAGCAGGAAGGTAACTGTTCGGATCTGCATTTGTTTGATTCAGTCCGGCAACTGGCAGAAGCAGGGAGCATGGAAGGGAAATATTTGCTGTCATTCTGCTATTTCGACGGTATCGGTGTTCAAGCTGATCCGACAACTGCAATTGACCTGTTGCACGCAGCTGCTGAAGGTGGCCATGATGAGGCCCGCTATAAAGTCGGGGAGCTTTTTGAAACCGGCATGTATGGCCATACTGTGGACTTAAAGCAGGCCGCCCACTATTACTCCCTCTCGGACCCCGATTTTAGTAGCCCGGCACGTGAACGTGTTAACCGGCTTTTGTCAGAACAGAAGTTATCTGTGATGAGCGGCTTTAGCGAAATTCTGGCAGAAAACGAGAAGCAATCAGGTTCAGAAGAGAGGTTCTTCAGCAGAATGAACCTTCTATACGAGAAGGTGGCGGATGCTCAGGTCCAAAAAGAAAACGTGGCAAATGAACTGGAACATATGAAAGAAAATGCGCCAGTGTTCACAATAGCTGGCCAGGTTTACGATCCGGTTAATGCATCTCTTTCAGATTTACATGCCATGAACAGCCATATCATGAGCACAATACGTGACGCTGTAACAATGCGTAAGGAACAAGGAAGGCCAATTGAACAGATTGCCGGCAGTTACCAGGGGATGCAAATTAGCGTGAGATCAGTCGAGAATGAAATGCGATTTACGCTCACGGGTAAACGTAACTGGTCTCCTGAGGAACTGGTCTATCGCAAAGGTGAGCGAGAGAAGTTTGTGTTACCTGAATTTATAGAACAAATTCAAAAATTCACAGTGTCTCTTAAAGATGAACTCCACAGATGTGAAGAAACTCTTGCCGACCTTAATGAAAAGTGTCGGTCTGAAAAGGAGAAATTCGAGACCCTTAGACAAAGGGAGCTTGAATCAAAGAAGCAAGAACTGGCGACTCCGCCACAAACGGAAATGAATGGCATCCCAAAGGGAATTCGTAACAGATTACACTGATTATGATCAGGGACGGTACATCCGCTTTTGAAAGAACACGATGTGCCGTTTGCTAATCAGTGAACGTAGCTTAAAAAAAACGCCGCATTATGCGGCGTTTGTCTTTCATAGACCCTGCAACGTTTTTACTCGCCGATCTTCGACCAGGTATCACGCAGACCCACGGTACGGTTAAATACCGGTTTTTCTGCCGTGCTGTAACGGCTGTCCAGGCAGAAGTAACCTTCACGTTCGAACTGGAACGCTTTGCCCGCTTCAGCAGCTTTCAGGGACGGCTCAGCGTAGCCCTGTTTAATCACCAGAGATTCCGGGTTAATGGTTGCCAGGAAGTCTTCCGCAGCACCCGGGTTGGGCACGCTGAACAGGCGATCGTACAGGCGAATCTCAACCGGCAGCGCGTGGTGTGCACTCACCCAATGAATAACGCCTTTCACCTTGCGACCGTCGGCCGGGTCTTTGCTCAGAGTCTCGGCGTCGTAAGAACAGAAGATGGTAGTGATGTTCCCTTCCGCATCTTTTTCCACGCGCTCGGCTTTGATGACGTAAGCATTACGCAGACGCACTTCTTTACCCAGCACCAGACGCTTGTACTGCTTGTTGGCTTCTTCGCGGAAGTCAGCGCGGTCAATCCAGATCTCGCCGCTGAACGGCACGTCACGGCTTCCCATTTCCGGCTTGTTCGGATGGTTAGGCATGGAGACCAGTTCGCTCTCGCCCTGCGGATAGTTCTCTATGACCAGCTTCACCGGATCGATAACGGCCATCGCGCGCGGAGCGTTTTCGTTGAGATCTTCGCGAATGCAGGATTCCAGAGACGCCATCTCAATGGTGTTGTCCTGCTTGGTGACGCCGATACGCTTGCAGAACTCGCGAATGGAGGCAGAGGT
Source organism: Enterobacter cloacae complex sp. 2024EL-00227 (assembly GCF_043945315.1). Classification (NCBI taxonomy): domain Bacteria; kingdom Pseudomonadati; phylum Pseudomonadota; class Gammaproteobacteria; order Enterobacterales; family Enterobacteriaceae; genus Enterobacter; species Enterobacter cloacae complex sp. 2024EL-00227. The sequence continues at coordinate 8,574 of NZ_JBIMQP010000036.1, read as the reverse complement.
GTAGCCGCGGCGGCGCAGACCCGAGATGGTCGGCATACGCGGGTCGTCCCAGCCCTCAACGTGCTTGTCGGTGACCAGCAGATTCAGCTTACGCTTGGACATCACGGTGTATTCCAGGTTCAGACGAGAGAACTCGTACTGACGCGGATGCACCGGAATGGAGATGTTATCCAGCACCCAGTCGTACAGACGGCGGTTGTCCTGGAACTCCAGCGTACACAGCGAGTGGGTGATGCCTTCCAGCGCATCGCTGATGCAGTGGGTGAAGTCGTACATCGGGTAGATGCACCACTTGTTGCCGGTCTGGTGGTGTTCTGCGAACTTGATGCGGTACAGCACCGGATCGCGCATCACGATGAACGGCGATGCCATGTCGATTTTGGCACGCAGACAGGCTTTGCCTTCTTCGAAGCCACCGGCGCGCATTTTTTCGAACAGCGCCAGGTTCTCTTCCACGCTGCGATCGCGGAACGGGCTGTTTTTGCCCGGCGCGGTCAGCGTACCACGGTACTCACGGATCTCATCTGCAGACAGTTCGTCAACATACGCCAGACCTTTGTTGATAAGCTCTACCGCATAGGCGTACAGCTGATCGAAATAGTCAGAGGAGTAGCAGATATCGCCAGACCAGTTGAAGCCCAGCCATTGCACGTCGTTCTTAATGGACTCAACGTATTCGATGTCTTCTTTTACTGGGTTGGTGTCATCGAAACGCAGGTTGCACTGTCCCCGGTAGTCCTGGGCAATTCCAAAGTTCAGGCAGATAGATTTTGCATGCCCGATGTGCAGGTAGCCGTTCGGCTCCGGCGGGAAACGGGTATGAATTGTGGTGTGCTTACCACTGGCCAGATCTTCATCGATGATCTGACGGATAAAGTTGCTCGGGCGGGCTTCTGCCTCACTCATCACGGATTCCTTAAAGCATAAACAACGTATAACGACGTATGATCTTATAAGCCGGACGCAGTGACAACCACTAAAATGCCAAAGCGTAGAAAAGATGGGATTTGCTACATCCTAGCAGCTGCATACTGACATAAACCCGTGAATGACCCATGGTAGGTTAAAAATTAACGCGCACCATATAAACTGCTATATATCAATAACTTAGGTGCGCTTAACGTGCATTATGTTAAACGTAGAAAATGCTGGAAGACAGTCGATCTTCCAGAAATCGTAAGCCTACGCACACAACCGAATCACTGGAATGCAACCTATCAGCTTCTGGTGACACCATGCTCACGTAACAGGAGCTCAGCTATTTTATCATGCTCAACAGAGGGGTGATCGGACACGACGGAATGATGCGTCACGGCCGTTAATCTTCAGACTGTATTTCCCGGATGCTCTTTAAATCAAGACGGTTTGCACTCCAGACGCCGCTTCCGACCGCGGCGCCGGTGGTCTTTCTAAAGCGCAGGCCGCATTCACTGACCCACTGGGTGGCGGTTGCCCGCAGCCTGACTTCTCGGGGCTGGTAGCATTCTGTAATGATCCCCACGTGCGTCATTGTCTTCCGTTTTTTCTTTTCAGTGACCTGAGTGGCGGCATCTGACGAATCGACCTCCGCTCCGGCGCGGTACTGAGGCAAGATATCCGTAGATATCAGCTGAGGCATCCGGCTGTGTTTCCCATCCTGTTCTGACGCAGCAAGCAAGTTGTCCGCAGTGGCTTTAAGCCAGCCATACAGTATATGGCCTTCGTGAGGAATGACATCCAGGGTCACTTTACGCGTGGTGATTGAGCCTTTAAGATGGCGAACCTTCCGCAGCAAGGAGCTTATCTGCCCGCAAGACTCTATCGGCTCTGCCACAACCCAATCTTTATACTCTTCAAATTGATCGAGGGTCAGGTCGATGTATTCACCGTCTAGTGCGACTATGACGTGACCGTGGATATCAGCATCCTCATTCCACTGCATGGCGATGACATAAGGGAACAGAGTCTTGTCATGGTCTTTGAGATACTTCACAAGAGCCTGACTCGCCAGTTCACAGCAACCGAGCGGAAATGCCCCCAACTCCTTATGCCAGGCAAAGGGCACCGGTTCACTGGCTCGCTCACCCGCAGCCAGCTCCAGTGCGCGGCGGAAGGCCTGGACTCTCAGCTCAATTTCAGGTGTCATAATGCCTGTTCTCCTCACAAATATCTGATCGCGTCTTTGACTGCTGCGCGATATATGGCTGTCGATTCAAAGTGTCTCTCAGGTCTGGCGGTGTGGTAAAGTCAAAATTAATTGGATTTAGGCGACATTTTATCCATATGAATGCCGCTTTCGTGTTTTTCACTCATAGATATAAATTTATTATTCAGATCTTCTCTTTCAAAGCTGACATGAATATTCTTCTCTTTAGCAACCCTGAGAACATTTTCGATAAATGTTTCATCTCCGTTTAGTGTCAAAGGCCGATATCCATTTTTTTCAAGGGCCAGCCTGATAGCGAGTTCAATAGCTTCATCATTTTGTTTCTGCACAACTGACACCCACTCGCGGGAATCAATAACTGCTTCTTTGTTATTAATTAGATAAGAGACAGAACCATTGTTCTTGACTGCATAAGTTACTTTATCCAGCAATACCGTGATGGAGTCAGCCTGTGACTCGAAGTAATTGCTATCTGGTTTTGTTGTCTGCCGTTTCGATGCTTTCCGTAGCTCCTCGAGGGCATGGCGATCGCCTTCATCAGCAAGAATTCGGAGATATTCCAGAAAGCGATTGTAAGTTGAAAGGGACTCTTTCAAAAGAGCACGTTCTTCTTTCTGTTGTTCCTGCAAAACCTGCCTGGCCCTGAGCTTCTGGAGACGAAGAGCCGCAACATTGCTCTTTTTTTCATTCAAGGTCAGGGTGTTATCCTTCCAAACCTCAGACGATTTTTGTCGGAAAGATTTATTTAGCACGGTTCGCTGCCGGGCATGATTTTCTTTGAGTTCTTTCCAGCCAGCGCCATAAGGATTTTGCTCTCTGTCCCACTCTTTAAACTGATGCCAGTAGCTACGCGATGGAGCAATGAAGTCATTGGTAACTTCTTTGCGGATCTGACGGGCATATTCAATTTTTAAGTATTCACCTGCCTCCTGCCAGTTGAGGTTAAGTTCTTTTGTCAGGAAGTCGTTTACGCTGTAAGAGCGGGAACCGCAACGTATGCGGTCCTCCCCATTTCTGGACTTTGTCACTGAGTACTTAGCTGTATCGAGCCCGTGGGAATGCTGCAGACTTTTAAGCAATTGGTGACCATTCATCCTTGACCGAATCAACTGCCAATCCGCTTCTCCAGTTGCGGCTTTCTCAATGAGCCTTTCAGCAACGTCAGACCTTACAGATTCAAGATAGTTATCACTACTGCGGTTTATGTCATTAAACGTGTATCGAACTTCTGCTTCGTGTTGTGCGTGCCAGTCACCGGTGATTACTCTCCGCCCTCCTCTACCTGCATCAGCTCGGTCAATTGGGTATCGCACAGAATCGGAAATTCCGGACTCCCCACCATCCATGACCACAGATTGGTTACTTTGCAAAAGCAACCTGGTTTGTTTGTAGAGGGAAGAATCCAGTTGCCCGAACTGCAGTTGGCGCACGCTATACTGGGAAAGTTTTTGTGTTTCTTGATTGTTGAGTCGAAATAGCCCTGTTCCATCATTGCGTAAAATGCTGGATTTCTGACTACCTTTTTTTCTTCTGACATTATATTTCTCCTTCATTTTTTCAATAAGTAGATTTTGAATATTAATGTCCCGTGCACCAGAAAAAACGGGAACTTGATTCTTTTGAGTTTTATTCACAGATAACAGATTACAAATAACATCCTGTTTTTCATTATCGGATAATTTTTTATACTTCTTAAACTCCTTAGAGTTTGGGTGAAAGTGTTTTATTTCATGGCTACGACGATTTAACCATTCAGTTAATAGTTTCTCATCGCGTTCAAAATCCTGCTGTTTCTTCTCATCATCGCGACGGCCTGAGCTTGATGTAATGAAACTTAATTTTTCATCATATGGTAAATCAATAAAGTCTTTGGTGAATACATAGTCCTTAAGATTAACGCCTTTAACATGCCCTTCTGGAGTAACATTGAGATACTGTTTTTCACCTGGATTTCTGACTTTTACTTTCCCAAGCGCATCAAGTTTGGAAATAAACTTCGTGTAATCAAGATCTTTATCGGAAAGTACTTCAGTCAACAAATTTTCTTTGAAATTCCTAACATCCGATTTAAAAAAATCACCTTTATACTTTGATATAAAATCACTTATATCCGTAACATTAAATCTACGATTGTCTCTTGGGCTTTCTAACCCATAGCGATAGTTGATAGACTCCTGAATGGCTTCAACATACTTCTCATTATGAGGATAATAACCTAATGGATTGAGATACGAACCGTCAACAAGATTCACCTTCGGTATTATAACGTGAATATGTGGTTTCCTGTCTTCCATTTCGCCCGTTTTCTCGTTCAGGACTCTTTTAATTTTTGGTATATGCGCCTCGGCATAGAATGCATACTCGTCCTCGTTATACGCATTCATAAGGCTATTTTTAAAATCCTCAACTACTGTTTTAAGTACTTCCTCTGATATATAATCTTCTTTGAAAGGAAGTGCTATATGCAGATAACGGTCATCACCGGTATCAGGCATAGCGTTAACAATCGCATCCGTTATATCAAGATCACCGGAAAGTATCAGGCGCTTATCAAGATCATCACGGTGTAAATGATTTCCATTCTTTTGCCCTGTGCGAAGGTAGTTAGCGAAACCACTATTATATCCGCGAACACGAACAAGCATTCTTATTTCCTTTGTGACTTTGCGGTCTCTAAAAGAGCAGACACCTTTGATAGGACTGTTTCGACCAGGGCGTCTGAAATCAACCCAGCCTGGTTAGCGATATTTAAGGCATGTGCAATCTGGTTGCAGTTATTGGCAATATTGCTCAGTAAACGAAGACTTTCCCGCATATCACCTGTAACAGGAGCTGGAACAATGATCTCAGTCCGATCTGTCATAACGCATTCACGGAAGAAATCCGATTTAGATAACCCACTTTTCGCAAGGCGGAGTTCATACTCATTCTTGGTCGCAAGGGTTACCCTGAATGCAACTCTTTCTGTTAGTTTTTCGCTTTCAGTCTTGGTTGGCCTTGCCATCTCTCTACCCTAAATTAACGTGAGTTAATGGTGTTGATTTCAGGAGCGTCAGCTCCGGGTTTCAAAGGGGCACCCTTTGGCGCGGGTCATGTGAGAAAAAACGTAGTTTTTGTCGAACATGACGAACGTGCCTGTGTTTTAAGGTCTGACGGCCCTTAAGGCACTGTTTACAGGTGCTAACGCAGTTAAAGCGCATTGCCCCGCATTATTCGCGCATTTCTCGCGCTCCCTCAGCGCATGGTTGCGCATTCACGCGCAGCGTTAGTGCAGGCTACCGCAGAACCTTGCATTGCCTTGCAGGAGCACGCTGTTACTCGCATTACCTTGCATCTGTCATGCAGCACAAACGCAGCATAAAAATAATCTTGCAAGATTGATTTTTTATCGATTATCGCATAGCATTCAAAAAAATTACAACTAATGCGTATTATCTGGAATGCAAAAAGTAAACAGCAGCAATGTAAATTCTGTTTCTGGGGAACAGATAAACAACGAAGAAAAGCTTGCTGAATACATGCAAGCCAATCAGCCGAAAGGGCACAGATTTTCAAAACTGGATCCTGTTAAGCCATACATTTTGTTATTGCATAGAGATGGTTACTCTCACGATCAGATTGCCGCATTCATGAAGATCATTGGCATAACCGCTCATAGCACCACGGTTGGAAGGTACATCCGTAAGTTGAGTTCAGATGAGATAGCTAAAAGTGAGAATGAAGTCGAAAAACCTAAACTTGCTGGAAATACTTTACATCCCAAGCAACCTACGTCCTCACAGCCCAATGCGCTAGCGAATCTGGATGACCTTTCGCGACCGACAGAAAAAACAGCGAAGTACACCCCCTATCAAAGCAACGCAGGAAATAAAGAATGAAAACTTCATTTAAAAAACAAATACATTTTATCATTCAGGGAAAAGGTGGATGCGGTAAATCGCTTCTGGCTTTGATTCTAGGTATGTATTTTAAAATCAATAAAAAGAAGAAGTGCGCGTTTTATGACATCGATCAGGTTAATACCACCTTTACTCAGTACGAAAATCTCGATGTTAAACACCTTCGAATCACTGAGGTTGATAATCTCAATGAGATAAATCCACGCCTGCTTGATGATGTCGTACAAAAAATCATTGATACTGATGCCGAGGTTGTTGTTGTTGATACGGGTTCAAATACTTTCCTGAACCTTCTAAACTATCTTGTACAGAATCAGATATTTGATATTTTTTATGGTATGGATTTTTCTGTGTATATCCACACCGTTATTGTTGGGTCAGGAGATTACAACGACACACTTAATGGCGCGAAAGCTATCATTGAAAATCTGAGTATCCCAGTGATTATCTGGGTCAACGAATACTTTGGACCGGCAATTGAAAAGCTAAAGAACTCTGAACTCAACAGTGATTCCTACGAACATAAACAGAGCATTCTCGCATATATGCTTCTTACTAAACCAAATGAGAAATTACTGGGTCAGGATTTGGTTCTAATGATAACCAACAGACTTACCTTACAGGAGGTTGAATCCAGTGAGATTTTTAGCTTTGTCTCTCGCATCAGGATTAAAAAACATTTTGCAGACGTATTTGCAAAACTTGATGCCATTAAATTTTAATGCGAAAGAAGCACGGAGTAATAATGAATAGCGTCTTTGATAATTTTGACTTGTTTTGTGAAGAAATTTACAAAGAGTTTAAAATAGATGTTCGGGGTGGTGAGTCTGAATACAAAATTCTCGGCTATATGGTTTATACCGCTGTAAAAAAAGCCTATGAGGAAAACTCGTTACGCATGGAAGAAACTGAGAAGAAAATTAATAGCTTTCTTCTTCAGTTTGATGAGCTGGGCACCGGGGTCAGAAAAGCACTCATTTCATCTGTTCAACTCATAGCTGATGCACTGGATAAGAAGTACGAAAGCATTGCTCATTTAAAGGATGAGGTTCAGTCAGACATTCTGAAACAAGCTCAGCAGGAGCTGGAAAACATGGCTGCCCGAATTCTGAAAAATGAGCTGAGTAAAAACGGTCTGACTCTTAACCAACAGCTTAATTCTACGATAAAAGCACTTTCAGGAGCTTCTGATGAGGCGATCAACAATGCAGAGATGGTTGGCCAGAGAGTGAAGAAGTCGCTCTCTGGTACATTGTTCCGCCTGTTCCTGCTTCCAATGGCTGGCACATTTACAGCCATTCTTTTGATACTGATACTCCAGAGTGTGGGAGTCCTGTCGTTACCAGTTCAGGTTCATATTGACGCGGGAGCTCTGGCTGCTCAGCTCAAGTCGGTTATGAGGTAGCGGCATGAAAGCATTTGCCCTTTGTCTTTTCATCTTTATGCTCGTGCCGGCAGCGGGTCAGGCATATTGCTTTAAGGAAGCCGGGGAAGCAATGAAAGTGGACCCTCTCCTGCTTCTCGCGTTTGCGATACAGGAAAGCCACCTGAACAGTAACGCGATCGGAGTTAACAAACCAGACACCAAAGGCTCGATTACCTATGACTACGGGTTGATGCAGATTAACAGCCGCAACGTTGATTCTATCTTCAGACACTTTGGGATAGATAAGAATGTTTTACTGCGCAACCCATGCATCAACGTCTATGCCGGAGCGTATATTGTACGTCGTAACTTTGATCAGTACGGCGTCAACTGGTTCTCTGTGGGTGCTTACAATGCCGGCGTTAAACAGACCCCAGAACAGGAAAGAAAGCGGCAGAAGTATGCAAAGCAAGTACGTGCTATCTACATGAAGCTGCAGGAGATGGATCGCGTAAGAAAAATCGATCTGTAGCTCAACAGGCTGTAATCGAAACATGCAGAATTTGCAGATTTTGTTAGTGATACTTTCATTCAGGAACGAAGATGACTGGATTTGAATTACGCCTTTGGCGCCGTGGATTTGACTGGAGTCAGGAGCGCGCAGCAGAAGAACTGGGGATTTCAGTACGAAGCTACATTACATATGAATCCCATGAACCTCCCAGGATAATTGCTCTCGCTGCTCTGGCCCTCGAAAAGAAAGTAAACGGAAGATCAGACACAGATTTCCTGAAATGGCGACAGGAGCATAAACTGACACAAACAAACGCGGCTAAGATGCTCGGTGTATCTCTACGTTGCTACATCGATTACGAAAAGATTAAGGCACCATATTTTGCCTGCTTGGCTATCCATGCTTTGGAAGGTGCGAACAAGTTCCTGATATGAGATCATCATATTCATCCGGAGCGCATCCCAGAGGGACATCATGAGCCATCAACTCACCTTCGCCGATAGTGGGGTCCGCCTGGAAAACGAATCTATGGTCACTCCCGTTTTTGCAACACCGATTTTGACGACAAGTTGGCTTGCTTGAATCTATCCGGCGTCTGAATGGGATTTTATTCCCGCGCCTTGATGAGTTCCGCGCCTGATGAACCTCC
>NZ_JBIMQP010000035.1:0-12133 GCF_043945315.1 Enterobacter cloacae complex sp. 2024EL-00227 | reverse complement strand
CATCAGGCGCGGAACTCATCGAGGCGCGGGAATAAAATCCCATTCAGACGCCGGATAGATTCAAGCAAGCCAACTTGTCGTCAAAATCGGTGTTGCAAAAACGGGAGTGACCATAGATTCCGTTTTCTGAGACGACCCCTATCTGTTCAACCGCCGGGCGAACGGCATCGATGAAATCTGGTACATCTGCCCGGACAGGCCGACGCTCGTCCGGGTGCAACGGGCAATTTTGGCGGTGGATGAAATCGTGAACCCACAGACCGGCGAGGCCCGAAAAACGGCAGAGCTGGACCGGGAACGGCTGTTTGCCTGCTTCAAATTCATGGTCATGGTCTGAGGTTAATCATTCATTTATGAGGTGTTTTATGACAAACCGGATTGCGGTTGTGGGCCGGGAGGCCCTGCTTATGGTCGGGGCGATGGCCGGAGGGCTGTGTGTGCTGGCCGCGCATCTGCTGAAATTGTTCTGGCGCGTGCTGCCGGTGTTTCTGCTGCTCTACGGGTTCGTGCAGTTTCTGGCGAGGAACCCGGCGATCCGTGACTGGTTGTTCCTGCATTTCGGGCAGGGAGGCACGGCGGCGATCCTGATCGGTGGTACCCTTCTTTGCCTGCGTCGTCTGATGAAATGACGGCAGACAGCACCGGCCGCGTCGGTGCTGTTATTCCTCCCCGAGCTGGTCCCGCATTGCCAGCCAGAGCGTTTCCGCGTCCTCGTGCAGCCGTTCGCACATGTCGGCCGCGGTATCCATATCCAGTTCGTTCAGCTTTTCCAGCAACAGCAGCGACTGATCCCTGATGAATTTTGCCATGTTGAGGGCGGTTTTTTCCTGTTTCGTCATGTTTCTTTCCTTCCGGGCATGGTGTGCGCCTGTCGGGTATACTGTCTCAAAAATAGCGGGGTGAGACAATGGCGTGGGTGACGGTGAGACAGGCCACGGAACTGACGGGAAAAGCCCGAAGTTCCCTGTATCGGGATATGGCTAAAGGCCGCGTATCATACCGGACGGAGGCTGATGGTGGTCGTGTCGTAGATACCAGCGAGCTTATCCGGGTGTACGGTGAGTTAAGACTGATTGAGACTCATGATCGGGACGGGTTGAGACTGCCGGATGAGACTGAAAAAACGGTATCAGAGGCGCTGATTGCGGAGATAAAAGCGCTGCGGGAAGAGGTGGCCGGGCTGCGGCAGGAAATGCAGGCCATGAGACTACTGGAACACAAAACGGAGACAGCAGAGACACCGCGCCGGTGGTGGCAATGGGGGAAGCGCTGACGCGCTGCGCTTGTCCAACCGGCGACGGCCACGCAATGAATTGCGCCCCCGTCACCCGTTATCAGCGGACGGAGTGGGGATTCTGGCGCTGGCCGACTACGGCCAGAACCCGGATTTTCTGCGCCGGGTCATTCACATCATAGAGGACATGCTGTCCCATCAGGCTTATCCGGCGAACGTCCTCGCTATAGCGTGAGTCCACTTCGTAGAGACGCGGAAAGTCTGCCAGCTTGTCTGCGGCCGCAAGAACGCGATCGGTGACGTTCCGCGCATCCCACAGAGATGAATTTTCCGCGATGTAGTCAAACAGTGCCGTTACGTCCTCGATGGCTCCCTGCTTCCATTCCACGTCATACGGCATCACGCAGTTCCTGATAGCGACCATGCAGCCGCTGGCGGAGTTGTTCCGTGGTCATGCCCGGGCGTGTATCAGCGCGGGCTGCAGTCACTTTGGCGCGAACCTGATCTTCATACTCGGCCTGTGCCAGTTCTTCGTTAGCCAGGCGCTGCAACAGTGCTGCCTTGTCCGGGCCACCTTCCGGCAGTATGCGGGGCAGACTTTCGGCCAGTTCCCGCAAGAAGTTGGCGTTTTCGTAGTGTGTGGTATTGCTCATTACAGAGCCTCCGGGGTTGATGCGTCGACATGAAGGAGTTTAGCAGGGACACTCCCTGAAAAATATGCTGAATCCGGTACGCGAAGCGTTACTTCCTTGTACTGGCTGTTCTCTGTTATTCGTGCTGTCTTGCAGGCTTACTGCGGGTTGCTGTCTTTTTTTTCTCGCTGCCTGAGTCCCTCAGCAAAACCGACCATCCAGCCTAATGGATCATGCTGCGCAGCCCCTGACAACAGCGCGTCAGATTCCAGTCCGGCTTGTCGTCCTGCCTCTCTGACATCTTCTCGTACCCATACCGCAATTTGCTTATAACCCGCCTCGCGCATACGTGCTTTATAGGCTGCCTGGCCGCGTGCATTCTTGATCAGATACTTGCGGTTGCTAGTGATATCGCGTGTCTTGTTGTTTGAACCGGTCATTAATTCCTCAGGCATTACAGAGTTGTCGTACACACAGAAAACATTACTAGTAATTATGATTGTTGTGAGTATTCCAGGGAGAAAATGAGAGATTTCCCGCGCAAAAGGGCGCTTTTTGGCGGTTTCAGGTGGTAAACGCACTGAAACGGGCCGCCATGCAGTCCGGTGCATAGCCATTCATGCCATCAGAATTCATCAGGCAAGTTTTGCGGGGTTTTCGCCGGGTAAGCTGTGGTTTTCACCGGCTTCGCGCTGAAATCGCCCTGAGCGCGTTTTAGCGGTGCGTACAATGAAGCCTTTATGTTAAATAGGGGCTTTTGTTGTCCGGAAAAGGCTGAGCAAAAATACGATAAACAGTGTCATACCGGTAACCAGCATGACATAGCCGGCTGTTGGGTTATAAGTCAGACAGAAGGCTGTGCAGGCACTGGGGGCGTGTATGCGAAAAAGCCCGGCAAAACACAGACTGGCCGAGAGTCCGTAAAATAACGATCCTGCGATAACGGTCAGCATAATTCTAAACATTGTCCCTTTGTCCCTTTGACCCTAATCATCCTCATCTTTTTTCTAATATGTCCCTTAAAATCAGGATGTTGATTGTTTTGTATGCAAGAAATGGACTAAAGAAATTTGTTTGTGATCCCATTCTCGTTTCTGCATATGAAGGGGTCGGTTCCGGCTGAGGGCGAAATGACACCCTAAGCTTTCGGTTCCTTGGGCCAAAGATATTCGCCAGTCAGTAGAATGTGCGCCCAGCCCAATGGGGATATGTGGGGAAGAAATTCAGGGGGAACATCCAACCCTTCGTTCCGCCGCTCCGTGACGGCATGACCAAGATGGACGGTATTCCAGTAAATGATCACCGCAGTCAATAAATTGAGCCCAGCGATTCGGTAGTGCTGCCCCTCTGTCGTGCGATCGCGAATTTCCCCCTGCCTCCCGATACGGAGCGCATTTTTGAGCGCATGGTGGGCCTCTCCCTTGTTAAGACCGATCTGAGCACGCCGCTGCATGTCCGTATCCAGGATCCACTCAATAATGAAAAGGGTCCGTTCAATACGACCAACTTCACGAAGCGCAACTGCAAGGTTGTTTTGTCGTGGGTAAGAAGCGAGCTTGCGCAGGAGTTGGCTGGGCCTGATTTTGCCAGCGGTCATCGTCGCGGCACAACGGAAAATATCAGGCCAGTTCGCAACGATAAGATCCTCCCGGGCTTTTCCACCTACCAACTTGCGTAACTCCCTGGGGGTCGTATCGGGATTAAATACGTACAACCGCTTCGATGGCAGATCCCTGATTCGCAGAACGAGATTGTAGCCGAGCAGGCTACTGGCTCCGAACAAATGGTCGGTGAATCCTGCTGTATCGGCATACTGTTCGCGAACATGGCGACCGACCTCGTTCATCAGTAGTCCATCGAGAATATACGGTGCCTCGCTCACGGTCGCCGGGATCGACTGACAAGCGAATGGCGCGAACTGGTCGCTTACGTGAGTATACGCTTTGAGGCCGGGAACAGAACCATATTTGGCATTGACCATGTTCATGACTTCGCCATGCCGCGCTGTCGGGAAAAACTGACCATCGCTCGATGCTGACGTGCCCATCCCCCAGACGCGTGACATCGGCAGTTTACCCTGCGCGGCCACCACAATTGCCAATGCCTGGTTCATGGCTTCGCTTTCAACATGCCAGCGGGCAAGGCGTGAGAGCTGCCAGTAATCATGCGTGTTTGTAGCTTCCGCCATCTTACGCAGGCCCAGATTGAGCCCTTCAGCGAGCAGGACGTTGAGCAGACCGATCCGGTCGCGACATGGAGCCCCGGTTCTCAGATGGGTAAACGCATCTGTGAAACCAAGGGCTGCATCAACTTCAAGCAGCATGTCGGTAATCCGAACGGACGGCATTCGGCGATACAGATCCAGTATGAGTGCCTCGGCACCATCCGGCACGTCTGCTGTCAACCTGTCGATCCGCAACGTTCCATCTTCTATGCTACCGTGCGGAATAGTGCCGTTACGGGCAGCCCGGGCCAGCCGCTTAAGAGCGATCGTGAGTCGCGCCTTTCTGTCTGCCAGCCAATCCTGTGGGTTGGAAGGCACGGCCAGTTTTGCATTTTCCTGCGCCGCGATCATCGGCACCAGTACCTGCTTGAGGTCACCATAGCGGCGCGAATGAGCGAGCCAGACATCTCCGGAACGAAAAGCATCCCGGAGGTGAAAGAGTACCGCCACTTCCCAAAGACGGGTATCTCCTTTTTCCTGAGCTCGTAAATGACGGTTCCATTTGGAGCTGGGCCGCAGGAAACGCCTTTCTGGCGATGCAACACCTTTCATCTCTCCGATCGACAAAGCTGCTGCTACCAATGGTCCGGCGACCGGCGCGGCTTCGAGCTTCAGACAGCGCAACATGCGGGGCGCATAACGACGAAAGCGATGGTATCCCTGCCCGACATATGCAAGAGGCTCATCGGCTAGCGTGTTGCTGAGTTGAGTCCCTGTCGCTACCAGTTGAGCGAGCCGGTCCCATGCAACCGAACTGGCGACAGCCATCTCCAGCGGGGTTCCGTCACTGCGGGCCTCAAGCAACGAAGCTCCCAGCGCGGTGAAGGTACGGATCGTATCCGTGAGTGTGGCTTTAGAGCCGGAAATTGTTTCGTCATGCTGGCGCTTCGCTTCCCGCCAGGTTTTTCCTACGATCCTGTCATGGGTTTCGACTATGGCATCAGCAATCGCCGCTTCCCACTCCACAACACAGACGGCAAGGATCGCCCAGCGGCGGTCCGAAGTGATGTCACGCAAACCGTCGGTGAAGTAGCGTTCACCCTGCCGACGCAGCCGGGCAATGCGATGGGCAGGTATGCTGGCCAAAGCACTATGATTGATATTCAGGGTACGCAGAAATTCGAGCCTGTCGAGCAAACGGTTAGCAGCAGCCGAGTTGTTACCAACCTCGAAGTTGCGAAGCCAGATGAAACGACTGATATTGCCGGCGAGCATTTCACTCAGAAGTTTGTCCAGGTGATCGCGAACATCCGCTGTTAAATTTTCCGCAATCCGCGTTTCAATCCGCCGCTCAGCGGCGACCAGAGCATCCGCGCACAAGCGCTCGATTGTCGATACTGCGGGCAGAATGGTGGAAGTTTCCCGACACCGCACAATAAAACGATGAGCAAGATCCTCGTTTGATCTGGCATCTTCGGCCTGGCCGAAAGTCCACTCCCGCAGATCACGGGCACCACGGCCCGTGAAGGTCTTGTAGCCGTAAATTTCGCGCAGCGTGTCCATGTGCTGCTGACGGGTTTGGCGCCGTGTGGCATAAGTGAGAAGCGCATCAGCCGGAACTCCAAGCTGAGCACCGACGAAGGAAAGGACTTCACGCGGGATCATCTCACCAGGAGCCAGTGCACGGCCCGGATATCGTAAGGCACAAAGTTGCAGGGCAAAGCCAATCCTGTTTTCCGGTCTGCGGCGCTGCCTAATGTTTTCCAGGTCATCATCGCCCAGCGTGTAGAACTTCAGTAGCGACAGTTCGTCCGTGGGCAGATCGAACAGCGCTGCTCGCTGCCGTTCGGTGAAAATATGGCGTCGTGACATACAAATTCGTCCCTTTTGAAGTATAGTCTGTTTTGGACAACAGCCAGCCCATATAAATCAGGGCGTTCCGATACAAAAATCCAGGAGGGTTCAATTGGGACATCGTGCCGCCATTTACTGCCGGGTTTCAACAGCGGATCAGTCTTGTGAACGCCAGGAATTTGATCTGCGAGCCTTCGCCGGCCGTGCCGGCTACGACGTGGTGGGAATATTTAAGGAAACAGGTTCAGGAACTAAACTCGACCGGGCCGAGCGAAAGAAAGTCCTGGCGCTTGCCCAGTCCAGACAAATTGATGCAATCCTGGTCACTGAGCTTTCCCGGTGGGGGCGCTCGACGCTCGATCTGCTCAATACGCTACGTGAACTGGAGAACTGGAAGGTTTCCGTGATAGCCATGAATGGAATGGCGTTCGATCTTTCGTCGCCGTATGGACGAATGCTGGCGACGTTTCTTTCCGGCATTGCGGAGTTTGAGCGGGATCTCATCAGCGAGCGGGTCAAGTCAGGCCTTGCTGTTGCGAAGGCACGTGGTAAGAGGCTTGGTCGTCAGGCCGGAGTGCGACCAAAATCAGACCGACTTTTGCCTAAGGTGGTTGCGATGAGGGCCGAGGGACGCAGCTATCGCTGGATCGCACGCGAGCTCGGTATCAGCAAGAATACCGTCGCTGACATCGTGCAACGACACAGAGCTAACGCTTAGGGTGTCATTTCGCCCTCAGCCGGAACCGACCCCGGCCATAACCGGGTGAACCCGTCGGTCCGCGGAATGGCCGCCGCGTAAAAGATCTCACAGCATCCGGCAAGCAATAAATATATCCAGCCCAAAACTTCTGGCCTCAGTGTTAACGAAATGCGCCATTTTGACCTGTGGTATGTCTTTTCTGACAGCCATTCGTCACCGGCATGGACGGATAATTATCCATCAGCTGCTGTTCAGGCTTTTCAGGATAATGCGGCTCAGAGCAGCATCTGTCTGCAAACGGTGTCCTGTGTAATCATTTTCCATCACTACCCGTGTCAGTTTACGTTGCCAGCTCTTACTGACAGATACTATTTACTGACACGCGGCGGATAGTAAATTTCAGCCATGTTCTGGAAACAGACTGAGCAAATTTCTCAGAATGGAAACGCACCCTAGCCCCGCCAAGGCTTCGCTTTACGATAATTTACCTGAAGGCGGCCATTTACCTGACGGTGCATGATAAAATGTAACCACAGACCGACCGAATTTAACTTATTAATTTAATTATCTAAATTTCTTACATCAGTCAATCAGGCTGTGCATTGCATTTTTGGAGTGCACAGTCTCTGGGTTGCCTGATTCACAATTCGTAAGTCAACATCTCAGGGGGAGATTAAGTGACAGAAAACCCAATCGGATTAACCAGAAAAGTTATCAAGCCCGTTTCTAATTTTTTCAGTTCACCTGTAGCGGGCGGTATTGTGCTTATTATTGCTTCGGCAGCCGCTATCATCGTGGCCAATTCGCCCCTCAGGGAAGGTTATGAAACACTCCTGAAATACAAAACAGCAGGCCTGTCCGTTGAGCACTGGATAAACGATGCCCTGATGGCCGTATTCTTTATGATGGTCGGGCTGGAAATCAAGCGTGAGCTTGTCACCGGCCAGTTAGCCACCTGGAGCCAGCGTGCGTTGCCGGGCTTTGCCGCACTGGGTGGTCTGGCCGTACCTGCCCTGATTTACGTGGGGTTTAATGCCGGTCATGACGAAACCCTTTCCGGCTGGGCCATCCCGGCGGCCACGGATATTGCTTTTGCGCTCGGTGTACTCGCCTTACTGGGCAGTCGTGTGCCAGTCTCGCTAAAAATTTTCCTGTCGGCGCTGGCTATTCTGGATGACATGGGGGCGGTGGCTATCATCGCGCTCTTCTATACCAGCAACATTTCGCTTCTGATGCTGGGTGGTGCAGCGGCAATGGTTGCTCTGCTGTTTAGCCTGAACCGTGCCGGCGTGACGCGCCTGCTGCCCTATCTGCTGACGGGGGGAGTACTGTGGTTTTTCATGCTTCAGTCAGGCGTGCATGCCACCGTCGCGGGTATCCTGCTGGCGTTCTTTATCCCGCTGCGAACCAGGAATGCGGCTGATGAAGTGCCTCTGGACAGGCTTGAGCATGCCATCAACCCCTGGGTCACGTTTATGATACTGCCGCTGTTTGGCTTCGCCAATGCGGGCGTCGCGTTGTCGGGCATGACGATGAATGACCTGTTGTCGCCGGTTCCGGTAGGCGTGGCGCTGGGCCTGTTTTTGGGTAAACAGGCAGGTATCTTTGGCCTGTCGCTACTGGCCGTCAGCCTGGGCCTGGCGAAACGACCAGAGAAAAGTACCTGGTTACAGGTTTATGGTGTCTCGGTACTGTGTGGGATTGGTTTTACCATGAGCCTGTTTATCGGCAATCTGGCCTTTACAGGCAGCCCTCTGCTCGTTGATGAGGTCAAGGTGGGGGTTCTGGCAGGGTCCATACTGGCCGCTCTGGCCGGTATTTTGATACTGCGCTTTGCGCCTTCTAAGCAAGTCAGGTAACGTATTATCTACAGGAAAATCCCCGTGATAACGGGGGTTTTTTCACACTGTCAGTGTATATTCTGAAGAGAAAATTGAAATTATTTAATTTTATTATAAATAATTACCTTTCTATCTTTCACATTTTACAGGCGGAGCCCTGTTCAGATAAGTCAGGATGAACGCTGGCATATCAGTTAAAATATTATGTTATTCAAATAAATAGTCGGCTAACGTGGTTTTTTACACGACTGGCCCTCTAACCCCGCTACTGAATACTGACCGCCAAAAGGCGGTTTTTTTGTTCAAAGAAACTGATCTCAGTATCGCGCCCGGGGCAGCTGGCCAACGTCGCCGGCATCGCGCCGGCAAAAATCGAAAAACAGAAATATCAGCAAGATAGCTTAAACAGGTGTCGGGAAATTTCGTTGAGATATTTTGAAGGAATCACAGTGTAAGCAGGCGCTTTTTCAGGGAGGCGCGTTCTTGCGGGTTGCGTCCCTTGTGATTGGCGATGCGATCCGCCGTGGCGGCCTGGCGCTTGACGGGCCAGTAGGAGCGGCCATCCTTGCCCATCGACCAGACGCTGCTGGCCTGGTTTTCCAGCAGGGGCAGATGGGCGCTCAGGGCTTCGGGCGACGCGCTGGTCAGCGCCGTGCGCTCACGGGTGCGCCAGCGCTGATGCCAGAGCTTCTTGTCCTCGCGCTCGCTGCCGCAGGTCGTGTGCCCGACGATGGGTGTTTTGCGGCGGCTGCGGCTCATAACGTAGTGGTCTCCAAGAACATTCAGGACTGATCCCAGGCGTCGATGGTCAAGACCTGATCGGCAGGACAGGCGGCTACGCGGTCGGGAACTGGATGGTGTTCAGTCTCATGCCGACCCCATTCGATTGATCGCGTCGCTTGCGGCACGCTGCGACGCAAGGAGGTTTGCGACCTGGTTTAGCAGCCGTGTCCGCTGCATGTCTGTTACCTATCTCCCCGACCGCTCATTGGACCAACTCCAGAGATTGGGCTCTATCGCTCAGCCAATACGAAACCGGCATTGGCTGATGCCACAACCGAGACTAACACAAATGGCTCGGTACCTGTATTTCGCGCCCCGTGCACTTGGCCCGGTCTTGCCACGGCTATCTCACCTTCCCTGAGGGCACGAACAATCCCATTGCCCTGAAAGTAATCAGCC
The DNA here is from genome assembly GCF_043945315.1 of Enterobacter cloacae complex sp. 2024EL-00227. Classification (NCBI taxonomy): domain Bacteria; kingdom Pseudomonadati; phylum Pseudomonadota; class Gammaproteobacteria; order Enterobacterales; family Enterobacteriaceae; genus Enterobacter; species Enterobacter cloacae complex sp. 2024EL-00227. Next base: position 2,526 of record NZ_JBIMQP010000035.1, on the reverse strand, counting down.
ATTCCCGACAAAACAGTCCACGTGTCTTGGCCGTGAGGATGAATGTGAGCCGCAATTTCCTGCCCGGGATGGACATGCCAAACCACGATAATTGAGTCTCGGGTTTCAAGCACAACGGAACGAATAGGCTCGCCTTCGGACGGCTGAACATACTCGGCTACAGAAAATATTCTCGATTCAACAGTCATCGGAGATCCCTCTTTCACAGTTGTCGTTACGGTCTTCATCGTCGGCATCCTGACGCACGGCGGGCAATTGCTGGAGCAACGCCGGCAGCCATTCCTGTACCGTCTCCCACACCACATCGAGGTTGATGTCGAAATAGCCGTGAGCCATGCGATTACGCATATTGCGCATGCTGCGCCACGGCACGTCGGCATGCGCCTGGGTGAACTCGACGTAGCCATCCATCACCTTTGTGGCCGCCTCGCCGATGACGATCAGGCTCATGATGACGGCCTGCTGGGTGCGCTTGTCGGCCAAGAAGTCGTCCTTGGCCATCCCTTCCACGAAGCTGCGCGCATCGGTTGCGGCCTGCTGAATGTGGTCGAGGTAATCGGGCAGGCGGTTCTCGCTCATATCGGTTGCGCCTCCGCGAGCACCTTGGCCCGGAACTTCGGCGGCAGGTCGCCGGGAGTCAGCAGATCGACGTCAACGCCGAGCAGCGATTTCAGTTCTTCTTCCAAATCGCCCAAGTCCAACAACGTGGCACCGGGCAGCGCATCGACCAACAGGTCGAGGTCGCTGCCATCCCGGTCGGTGCCATGCAGCACCGAGCCGAAGACGCGCGGGTTCGCGGCGCGAAAGCGGCCTACCGCTTCACGCACTGCGCTTCGCTTCATGTCAAGCACAACAGACGGTCGCATGCGCATCCTTTCTTATCGAAACTCGTTGAGATGATATGCAATCAAGAATAGAATTTCAAGAAGAAGGAAACCGCATGCCCCGCCGTTCGATCCTCTCCGCCGCCGAGCGCGAAAGCCTGCTGGCGTTGCCGGACACCAAGGATGAGTTGATCCGTCACTACACGTTCAGCGAAAGCGACCTCTCCATCATCCGGCAGCGGCGCGGCCCGGCCAATCGGCTGGGCTTCGCGGTGCAGCTCTGCTACCTGCGCTTTCCCGGCGTCATCCTTGGCGCTGATGAGCCACCGTTCCCGCCATTGCTGAGACTGGTCGCCAACCAGCTCAAGGTCGGCATCGAAAGCTGGGACGAGTACGGGCAGCGTGAGCAGACCCGACGCGAGCACCTGGTCGAGCTGCAAACGGTGTTCGGCTTCCAGCCGTTCACGATTGGCCACTACCGGCAGGCTGTCCAGTTGCTGACCGAGCTGGCCATGCAAACCGACAAGGGCATCGTGCTGGCCAGAGCCTTGATCGAGCACCTGCGGCGGCAGTCGGTCATTGTGCCCGCCCTCAACGCCGTCGAGCGGGCGAGCGCCGAAGCGATTACCCGCGCCAACCGGCGTCTCTACGACGCCTTGGCTGAGCCGCTGACGGACGTGCATCGCCGTCGCCTCGACGATCTGCTCAAGCGCCGCGACAACGGCAAGACGACGTGGCTGGCCTGGCTGCGGCAATCCCCGGTCAAACCGAACTCGCGGCACATGCTGGAACACATCGAACGCCTCAAGGCGTGGCAGGCGCTCGACCTGCCCTCCGGCATCGAGCGGCTGGTTCACCAGAACCGGCTGCTCAAGATCGCCCGCGAGGGCGGCCAGATGACGCCCGCCGACCTGGCGAAGTTCGAGCCGCAGCGGCGTTACGCGACCCTGGTGGCGCTCGCCATCGAGGGCATGGCCACCGTCACCGACGAAATCATCGACCTGCATGACCGCATCCTGGGCAAGCTGTTCAATGCCGCCAAGAACAAGCATCAGCAGCAGTTCCAGGCATCCGGCAAGGCGATCAATGCCAAGGTGCGGCTGTTCGGGCGCATCGGCCAGGCGCTGATCGAGGCCAAGCAAGCGGGCCGCGATCCGTTCGCCGCCATCGAGGCCGTCATGTCCTGGGATGCTTTCGCCGAGAGCGTCACCGAAGCGCAGCGGCTCGCGCAACCCGAGGACTTCGATTTCCTGCACCGCATCGGCGAGAGCTACGCCACGCTGCGCCGCTACGCGCCGGAATTTCTCGACGTGCTCAAGTTGCGGGCCGCGCCCGCCGCCAAGGACGTACTCGACGCCATCGAGGTGCTGCGCAGCATGAACAGCGACAACGCCCGCAAGGTGCCCACCGACGCGCCGACCGAGTTCATCAAGCCGCGCTGGCAGAAGCTGGTGATGACCGACACCGGCATCGACCGGCGCTACTACGAACTGTGCGCGCTGTCGGAGCTGAAGAACGCGCTGCGCTCCGGCGACATCTGGGTGCAAGGCTCGCGCCAGTTCAAGGACTTCGAGGACTACCTGGTGCCGCCCGCGAAATTCGCCAGCCTCAAGCAGGCCAGCGAATTGCCGCTGGCCGTGGCCACCGATTGCGACCAGTACCTGCATGACCGGCTGACGCTGCTGGAAACGCAGCTCGCCAC
>NZ_JBIMQP010000034.1:0-12243 GCF_043945315.1 Enterobacter cloacae complex sp. 2024EL-00227 | reverse complement strand
AGACGGCCCACCGGCAGGTGAAGTATCTCAATAACGTGATCGAGGCCGATCACGGAAAGCTCAAGATACTGATCAAGCCGGTGCGCGGTTTCAAATCGATCCCCACGGCCTATGCCACGATCAAGGGATTCGAAGTCATGCGAGCCCTGCGCAAAGGACAGGCTCGCCCCTGGTGCCTGCAGCCCGGCATCAGGGGCGAGGTGCGCCTTGTGGAGAGAGCTTTTGGCATTGGGCCCTCGGCGCTGACGGAGGCCATGGGCATGCTCAACCACCATTTCGCAGCAGCCGCCTGATCGGCGCAGAGCGACAGCCTACCTCTGACTGCCGCCAATCTTTGCAACAGAGCCTCCGTCGCCATGCTCACCTCGCTTTGGTGCACACGAGTATTGAGCATAGTCGAGATTGGTGCAGATCACTTCTGATATTGAACTGTCAGGAGCTGGCTGCACAACAGCCATTACGCCCAATCAACTGGTGCAGTCGTCTTCTGAAAATGACACTGTTTGTATATAATCATGAAAAAATGGTGAGTAGAGTTTCAGGGTAACAGGGGATGCTTATGTCGGTTTTCCACAACTGGCTACTTGAGATCGCATGTGAGAATTACTTCGTCTACATCAAACGCCTTTCCGCCAACGATACCGGCGCAACAGGTGGTCACCAGGTAGGGCTTTATATCCCTTCAGGTATCGTTGAAAAACTCTTTCCGTCTATCAACCATACCCGTGAACTGAACCCTTCGGTTTTTCTCACCGCACATGTGTCATCGCATGATTGCCCTGACAGCGAAGCCAGGGCAATTTATTATAACAGCCGTCATTTTGGTAAAACCCGGAATGAAAAAAGGATTACCCGCTGGGGTAGAGGCAGCCCACTTCAGGATCCTGAAAATACAGGGGCTCTGACGCTCCTGGCTTTCAAGCTTGATGAGCAAGGGGGGGACTGTAAGGAAGTAAATATTTGGGTATGCGCCAGCACTGATGAAGAGGACGTCATTGAGACCGCTATTGGTGAAGTTATACCCGGAGCGCTTATATCCGGCCCCGCAGGACAGATTCTAGGCGGACTATCTCTACAGCAAGCGCCAGTAAATCATAAATATATTCTACCTGAAGACTGGCACCTGCGCTTTCCGTCGGGAAGTGAAATTATTCAGTATGCAGCCAGCCATTATGTGAAAAATTCCCTTGATCCGGATGAGCAACTTCTTGACCGCCGGCGCGTGGAGTACGACATATTTCTATTGGTTGAGGAACTGCATGTTCTGGATATCATCCGGAAAGGATTTGGCTCTGTGGATGAATTTATTGCGCTGGCCAATTCTGTCAGCAATCGCCGTAAATCCAGAGCCGGGAAGTCGCTGGAACTGCACCTGGAGCATCTATTCATTGAGCACGGCCTGCGACACTTTGCGACGCAGGCCATCACAGAAGGTAATAAAAAACCCGATTTCCTTTTCCCTTCCGCAGGGGCTTACCACGATACTGAGTTTCCCGTAGAAAATCTGCGCATGCTGGCAGTCAAGACTACCTGTAAGGATCGCTGGCGTCAGATACTGAATGAGGCCGATAAAATTCATCAGGTGCATCTGTTTACACTCCAGGAGGGAGTTTCTCTGGCTCAATATCGGGAGATGCGGGAGTCGGGTGTCAGATTGGTCGTGCCATCATCTCTGCACAAAAAATACCCGGAGGCGGTGAGAGCTGAGCTAATGACGCTAGGTGCGTTTATTGCTGAGCTGACAGGGCTTTACGCAGATATTCCATAGATTATCTCCCGGCATAAATACCGGGAGGAGCGATCAGATTCGTTCAACCTTGCACGAATCGGCATTAACCGCTTTCAGGATATAAGGTTCAAGCAGTTTGGCTACGGCTTCAAACACGGGCACCACTACGGAGTTACCGAACTGCCTGTACGACTGAGTGTCTGACACAGGAATGCGAAAAGGCCTGCCATCTACTTTTTCAAAACCCATAAGGCGCGCGCACTCTCGCGGAGTCAGCCTGCGGGGCCGATGCGCCTGATTTTCTTCGTTCGCGAAGTCTGTTTCACCTGTGGCCATATCCCAGCCACGGTCTATCAGAATTTCAGACCCGTCTTTGTGATAGCGAGCAGAAAGCGTACGGGCAATGCTTTCTTTATTTTCAGGATTAACGAGGCCAAAACCGAATCCGTTACCCTTAGCTGCGTGCTTTTTGGCGTAGTTATAGAGATACTCCCAGAGTTTCGGCGTCAGTATATATTTGCTGTCAACCACGGGTTCCAGCAGTTCGCCAAATGACGGACGCTGTTCCGGATAAAAACGACTAATATCGCGCAGGGTAAAGCCCTGGTGAATGTTCAGATCACGGCGGAAACCGACCAAAACGATACGTTCTCGGTGCTGAGGTAAAAAGTGCTTTCCGTCGATAACTTTAGGATCGTTTTTGCCCATCTCAGCTGCATCCGCAACTTCATAGCCCAGTTCGTCGAGGGTATCCATGATGACTTTAAAGGTTTTACCCTTGTCATGGCTCTTCAGGTTTTTAACGTTTTCAAGAACAAAGATGGCAGGTTTTTTTGCGCGGATAATACGCGCCACATCGAAGAAAAGCGTTCCCTGAGCCTCACATTCGAAACCATGCGCGCGCCCGAGCGAGTTTTTCTTGCTTACGCCCGCAAGGCTAAACGGTTGACAGGGGAAACCTGCTAGAAGTACATCATGATCCGGCACATGCTCATTAATGTAAGCATAGGCATCGTTTTCAGGTACTTCAGGTTTATCACTGAGCGTGACTTCACGAATATCGAGATTGAAAGTGTGTTCCTGAGCATCGTTAAACCAGTTAGCTTTATATGTGCGCACAGCCTCTTTATTCCATTCACTGGTAAAAACGCACTGGCCACCGATGGTTTCGAAGCCCTTCCGTATACCTCCAATCCCAGCAAACAGGTCAATAAACCGGAAGGCATAGTCAGGGTGATGTGCAGGCGCTTCCGGAAGCATTTTTCGTAGAAGTTCCTCTTCGGCTAACGTCAGCGTCTTAGGTGAGCACTTACCATTAATCCAGCGATTAAGGGTCTCGCGACTCCACTCATTTTTACCAACTTTTCTAAGCAGTTCAGCCACGTACTTCTGGTCATAGATTTCCAGCACCTGCCCGAGCAGCTTTTTATCATTTTCCTGTCGCAGTTGTTCTTCCGCTTCTGCTTTCTCAAGCAGATCCTGCGCCAGTAATTCAAATTCAGACATATTGCCTCCATTGGGTCTTATGGGTGAAACTGTATCACTCATTTGACCCAGATTGAATGTTTTTATCTGGATATTTAAACAGGTTTATTGTTAGGTAACGCACGTTGGCCACGCTGGAGCGTCTTCTGGGCCTGCTGTCGGCCTTTGAGGTCGTGGTATGGATGACGGATGGCTGGCCGCTGTATGAACCCCGCCTGAAGGGAAAGCTGCACGTTATCAGCAAGCGTTACACTCAGCGCATTGAGGAATCTGAGACAACATCTGGCAAGGCTGGGACGGAAGTCACTGTCGTTCTCAAAATCGGTGGAGCTGCATGACAAGGTCATCGGGCATTATCTGAACATAAAACACTATCAGTAAGTTGGAGTCATTACCGGTTCTCTTTGTCTTTTAGTGATTCTATAAACCTCATTACGTCTGAATATAAAAATCTATTATTTGATTTATGTGGCTCATGAGGTTGTGGGATGGTCTTGTTTTTGAATGTGCCAGTTTTCTTAATGGCAAAGATTAACTCACCTTCTGTTATTCCTAACATTTCAGCAAATGTTTTTGCTTCTATAGTTACTGACTTCATTTAATTAACTCTCATGGTATCGATTTTCTTTACCGGCATCTTTAACAATGGTGCTCGTTTCTAGTGTTGCTGCGGTACGCTTCATCATCGTCTGCGGGGCGGTTGCGATAGTGAAGGAGCTGCCGGGCGTGAGCAAATCTATCAGGCGCTGGCCGCTGATAATCTCCATCCGTTCACTGGCAATACTGACAGATTTTGAACCTGCGCCGGTTTTCCCGGTATGGCAAAACAGACCGCGACAGTTATGACGTTTAAGCAACTTCTCGAACTCCTGTACGTGCTGTAAAGCAATATGGCCGCGATAGCGTTTAGCCTGAATAAGATAGCGATATTTTCCTATTATTACCTGGCCGTCAATGCCTCCATCGCCGGTATAGCGTTTGTTTCTGATGGTTCTGAAGCCATGCGCTTCAAATCCTTCCAGCAACAGTTCTTCAAACACAAAAGGATCAATTTTCCTCAGGTAGTTAATTTTTTGTGGGAAGCCCGGCAACGTCTTTATGCGCTCCAGCACCCGCCGCGCACTTTGCTGCTTCCTTTTGTGTCGCCTGTGCCGTACTGAACGCCGGAAGAATACAACGGCAAGCAGTGCGATGGCGCTGCAAGCCCATAGAATAAGGTTTTCTGTAGTGGGGAAGGGGATCATGGTCATAGTGGGCTTTCTGAGGGTAAAGAAAAGGGCGGTTAAACCGCCCTGGTGTTTAGCGACGGCTGTATACCTGCCACGAAGCGCTGCCTGACTGATTCTGGCAAATCCGCCCGTAAAGTACGGTGCCGGTCGAGTAGCGGGCGCCATTCAGATAGCAATAGCCGCTGGATTGCAGCAGTTCGTTGCGCAGCTTTTCTTCCTGCTTTGATAGCCGGGACTCCGCAGACTGCAAACGAACGGATAATTCGTTAATCTGGCGTTGCTGGTTATTCAGCTGGCTCTGCATCGCATTACCTTTATCCTGGCTGACGCAACCAGTTAAGAGAGCTGTACAGGCTAATGCACTTAATATTATTTTTTTCACGTTGGCTCCTTAAATTGAGATTATTCCTAGTTCGCCTATAAGCGAACTTTCCCGTATTTACTTATGATCTGGCTTATCATCGACTGGTTACTTCCACCTTCGCCATTATCCGGGCATTCATTAAGAAAAGCCTTCCTGGCATCCTTCGTGTGGTTGGGTAAAAAGCCGTGCTTGTTCTTTTTAACGATATTGAAGAAAGCAGCTTCAGCACTGTTACACTCGCTTCCGCCGCTATCGCCGGTGAGCTTGCCCGCCATGCACATAATAACTTTGCAGGGATCTTCAGCATGGCTGGCAGGAATATAAAGCAGACTACCAGCTGCTATCAGAGGTATTAAGAGTTTCTTCATTGTTTTGTCCTTAACAGTTTGTTCAGATATACACTCGCCAGAATGTTGATAACGGTAAGCAATATTAATAATAACGCTGCGTTATAAATAGATTTGTAACCTATATCGCCTGCAATATATTCGACAACAAAAACGAAAATCGTTAAAATTGTGTAAAACTTGATTAACTTTCCTGTAATATTCTTAACAATATAAGCAACTGAATAAGAGCCGGATTTGATGATGCTGGCGAGTAACCTGATCGCATGGACACGAAATTTTCTAAAAATGGGCGGAATGGAAGATGCCTTTTTCTTCCTTCTGCTTTTTTGCCTTTCCGCAAAATCAATAAGTTCGCCCATTTTTATACCCTCCGGTTATATCTTCAGATCATCAAGTGATAAACCACTATCAAGCAGCTCTTTGAGCCATGTGGGTCGGCGGCCAGTCCCGGACCAGGTATTTTCTGCGTTCCTGGGGTCGCGGTATTTTGCTGGTCTATGTTCTCTGGGGTTGGCTACGCCCTGCATCTTCATGGCTTCCAGGCTAATGCCAGCGTCCAATTTTGCAGTTAGCCAGGCCGGGCGCTTCCCTATACCAGTCCACGTATTAAAAGGGTTATCCGGGTCACGATACACGGGTTCGCCTTTTGGTCGTTTTTCTGATTTCAGGGGAACCAGCATCACCTTCCTTCCTTCAGCGGTTTTCTTTTCGTTTCTTCTTGACACGATCTCATTAGCCCTTATCATAAACAAAAGTCGTCGAAATTACAATTACGCGGTGAAACATAAATGAGTAAACATCCAAAACTCCTGGTTCTCGCTCTGGCCTGCCTTGCTTGTGCTGGCCGTGCCAGTGCTGCGCCTGCCTCCGATGAAGTTGCCAGGCTTGCGCAGAGATGTGCGCCTGATGTTTCACCCTTAACGATGGCGTACATCGTCGGCCATGAGTCCTCAAATGGGCCGTACAGGATCAATATTAACGGTAGTATTCAGTTAAAACAGCAACCGCGTACTGAAGCTGAGGCCGTCAGCGTTGCGAAAGTTCTGCTGAAGGATAATAAAAGTTTTGATATGGGCCTTGCACAAATTAACTCAAATAATTTAGTGGGCCTGGGTCTTTCGGTTGACGATATTTTCAAACCCTGCATCAACCTGCGGGCGAGCCAGACCATCCTTAAAGCCTGTTATGATAGCGCCCTGAAATCCTACCCAGCCGGGCAGGTTGCGCTGAGACACGCGCTTTCCTGCTACAACACCGGCTCACTCACAAACGGGATTTCTAACGGGTATGTCACGAAAGTTATCAACGTGGCGCGTCAATCAACTGATTTGAAAATCCCTACGCTGCTACCTGACGGCCAGACCAGTGAGGACAGCACCGCGACTGAGCCTCAGCAGGCAAAAAGTACGGCGCCGCAGTATGACGGTGAACAAGATGTTTTTGGTTCGGGTGATGGCGATGCCTTCAGCCGAAATAATACGGATGCCTTTTTAACCAGACAGGAAACAGCGAAGGGGGAATGAGGTTATGGATGGAACGTTTGTACCTTGTATTGCAATCACAGATCCTGGAGCTATTTGAAGCAGGAAAAGTGAAGGAGGTAACGATAGAACGGGTTTCATTAAAGAAGTGGTATCCCGTTTTTCAGATAGACGATGAACAGCTGGGCCAGATCGCATGTTCCATTAGGGTTAACAAAGAGCATGAGCTACGAACCTGGGCTGATTTAAGGCTACTGGCAGAGTTTTTGAAAGATAAGTGTGGCGTTGAAGAATGCCGGTTAAATCTGCAATCAACAGAAGATAGTGAGTAAGGAGAAAGTATGACCACGTTGTTTAAGAAGTATGGCCCTGCGGTAGTTATGGGCGTTTTGTCCATTGCCCTGCCGCAAATTGCGCTGGCCGCTGGCACCGATACTGGTGAATCAACCGCTACATCAATCCAGACGTGGTTGAGCACATGGATTCCAATTGGTTGTGCTATTGCGATCATGGTTAGTTGCTTTATGTGGATGCTTCACGTAATCCCAGCCAGCTTTATTCCTCGTATCGTAATCTCGCTGATTGGTATTGGTTCTGCATCATTTCTGGTTTCCCTGACGGGCGTAGGAAGCTGAACAACGCGAAAAGGGGGGACTTTTGTCCCCCAAAGTGAGGACTACAAAGATGTTCGTTGACGGGAAAAGACCGCTTTTCAAAGGTGCGACTCGCTTACCTCGCGCGCTGGGTGTACCACGTAATGTAGCTATGATGATATTCATGATTTCTGCCTCGCTTTTTATGATTATTCATATGTGGGCGATTCTGGTGTTCGTCTTTTTGTGGATTCCTTCAGCTGCATTAACAAAATATGACGACCGCATGTTTCGAATTATGGGCCTGTGGTTGAAAACCAAATTCAGTAATTGGTTTGATTCTCCGTTTAAGCAGTGGGGAGGATCGTCTTATTCCTCTGTTGACTACAAACGTAAGGGTTTAAAATAATGAGAGCTGCCACCGCTACGAAGCCAAAAAAAATTGATGCCTACCGTAAGGAGCCATCAGTAAATAAAAAGTATTTGCCCTATTCTTATCACCTCAATGATTACGTGATTTCGATGGAAAACGGCGATCTGATGGCTTTTTTCAAGCTGGATGGCCGCACACATGACTGCGCATCAGATCGGGAACTGGTCACCTGGCATAAAGACCTTAATACGCTGGTCAAGAGCTTCGGAACAGACCATGTAGAGCTGTGGACGCATGAATATCACCATGAGGCTAAAGAGTACCCGGATGGTGAGTATGACCATTTTTTCCCTGCTTATATTGATCAATATAACCGTAAGTTGCACGGTGATTCCAAGCAGCTGATTAATGACCTTTATCTGACCGTTATTTACAAACAGGTAGGGGATAAAACACAGAAGTTTCTGGCGAAATTTGAAAAGCCGACTCGTGACGAAATTCAGCAAATGCAGAATGAGGCGCTTGAAGGTCTGGAAGATATTTCTGAACAAATCCTGGAAGCAATGAAGCCGTATGGCATTCAGCAGTTGGGTATCTATTATCGTGACAAACGCGGTGTTGAAATTCCTGCGCCTGATAAAAAAGAACGTGAAGAACTTGCTGAAGTCGATGAATCAGACATTTTTGACGAAGCCATTGTTATCGAACGCAACGAGCCTGAACCTTCGCAGGCTCACGCTTATTCAAAAGCGCTGGAGTTCCTTTATTTCCTCGCAAATATGGAATGGGCCATCGTGCCTGTTTGCCGTGATCGTATCCGTGAGTACATCATGGACAACCGCCCTGTTAGCTCCCTGTGGGGGGATGTTGTCCAGATCAGAACGGTAGATCACAACTTCTATACCACCGGCATTGAATTTCGTGAATACGAAGAAGATACAGAGCCAGGCCAGCTTAACATGCTTAAAGAAGCCGATTTTGAATACCTTCTGACGCAGAGTTTTTCTTGCCTCTCTGAATCTTCAGCTAAAACGTTTCTGACGCATCAGGAAAAATCTTTGCAGGAAACGCGCGACCGTGCGCAAAGCCAGCTGGCACAGCTTGGTACCGCGCTCGATATGCTGACGTCCAGAGAGTTCGTGATGGGCTACCATCATGGAACCGTGCATGTCTGGGATAATGACCAAAACGCGGTACAGCGCAAAGCGCGTCGTGTGAAGGTTATGCTAACCGGCTGTGGCGTGGTTGGTGGGACTCTCAGCCTGGCCTCTGAGGCTGCATATTATGCGAGACTGCCTGGCAACCAGAAATGGGCGCCGCGCCCGGTTCCGATAAACTCATGGAACTTCCTGCACTTCAGCCCGTTCCACAATTTTATGCGTGGCAAGCCTGACAATAACCCGTGGGGGCCAGCGCTGACCATGTTCCGCACGATCAGCGGTACGCCACTCTATTTTAATTTCCATGTGACCCCGCTTGAAGAACTTTCCTACGGTAAACGCCCACTGGGCCATGCGTTAATAACGGGTATGTCGGGGGAAGGTAAAACCACGCTGCTTAACTTCCTGCTGGCGCAGTCAATGAAGTACAACCCGCGACTTTTTGTTTATGACCGTGACCGCGGTATGGAGCCGTTCATTCGAAGCGTTGGTGGCTACTATAAAGTTCTGCAACAGGGTATGCCGTCCGGGTTTGCCCCGCTTCAGATTGAACCGACCAAACGCAATATTGCCCTCATTAAAAACCTGTTCCGCATTTGTGTGGAAACCACCAATAACGGGCCTATCAGCGCAACGATGGCTACCGAACTGGCTGAAGGCGTTGATGCGGTTATGGGGGAAGGCTCACTTATTCCACGCGAGGCGCGCACCGTTACGATCCTGGACGGGTACGTGAATGAAGTTGTGGAAAATGGCGTATCACTGAAAGGGCTGCTGCGCGAATGGACGCGCGAAGGCCAGTATGGCTGGCTGTTTGACAATGATAAAGACAGCCTGGATCTCAGCGCGAATGATATTTTTGGCTTCGATTTATCCGAGTTTATCGCAGCCAAAGAGGAAGTATCCAGCCCGGCCCGTACTCCGCTCATGATGTACCTTCTGTACCGGGTACGTGACTCCATCGACGGCAAACGCCGCGTCATTCAGTGCTTTGACGAGTTCCACGCCTACCTTGACGATCCGGTTATCGAGCGTGAAGTTAAGCGTGGTATCAAAACTGACCGTAAGAAAGACGCTATCTATGTGTTTGCCACGCAGGAGCCGAACGATGCGCTGTCCAGCCGTATTGGCCGCACGATCATGTCGCAGACCGTCACAAAAATCTGCCTGCGCGATCCGGAAGCTATCCGAGAGGATTATGCCTTCCTTACTGATGCTGAATACGACGCGCTGATGTCGATTACCGAACACTCCAGACAGTTCCTGGTTAAACAAGGGCAACAGTCTGCGATTGCTTCTTTCAATCTCTACCCTCGCAACAGCGACGATATTGATGCAGATATTAAGACAATGGACAACGTACTTAGCGTGTTGTCCGGTGAACCACAAAACGCCGAAATTGCGCATGAGCTGGTTGAACGGCTCGGTAATGACCCTGAAGTATGGCTCAAAGAATACTGGCGCCTGACGGCTTAACAACGAGGCAAAACTCCATGAAAAAATCACTTACGGCAGTGCTGCTGACCACCGGCTTGATTCTTGGGGGCGCGCAAAGCGCCTCCGCTGGCATCATCGTATCCAACCCCACCGAGCTGATTAAACAGGGTGAACAGCTTGAACAAATGGCTCAACAGCTGGAGCAGCTTAAAAGCCAGCTGGAGACGCAGAAAAATATGTATGAGTCGATGGCTAAAACAACCAACCTGGGCGATCTGCTGGGGACGTCAACCAATACGCTGGCGAATAACCTGCCTGACAACTGGAAAGAGGTGTACAGCGACGCGATGAACTCCAGTTCGTCGGTCACGCCTTCTGTTAACAGCATGATGGGCCAGTTTAATGCTGAGGTTGACGACATGACGCCCAGCGAAGCAATCGCCTATATGAACAAAAAGCTGGCGGAAAAAGGTGCTTACGACCGTGTGATGGCCGAAAAAGCCTACAACAACCAGATGCAAGAGCTGAGCGATATGCAGGCGCTGACGGAGCAGATTAAATCGACGCCAGACCTGAAATCCATTGCCGACCTGCAAGCACGTATCCAGACGTCACAAGGCGCTATACAGGGTGAGCAGGCGAAGCTGAATTTGATGAATATGTTACAGCAATCGCAGGACAAACTTTTGCGCGCACAGAAGGATCGTGCGACCCGTAATTTTGTTTTTGGAACCGGTGGGGACGTTACCGCGTCACCTTCAATTAACTGAGGAAATTATGAAAAAACTACTGCTGCTTATCCCTTTCTTCCTGGTGGCCTGCGACGCTTCGCATGACGTTGATTGGTACAAAAAGCATGACAAAGAGCGCAAGGCAACGATCGAGGAGTGCAAGAAGAATGCTGATGAACTCCAGAAGCCAGACTGCAAAAACGCGCGTGAGGCTGATCGCCAGCTGTTTGTTCACGGTAAAGAGGACGGTGAAATTAACTCACCGAAAATTTAAGAGTAAGGAGGCAATATGGCATTCACCCTGGTACAAGACATTTTCGCAAAAGTAGACGGGGCGATTACGTCAATGGTGAGCGCCAACGTTGCCACCATTATCTCTGACGTTACGCCTCTGGTGGCAACCTGTCTGACCATAAAGCTGATGATGCAGGGCTTGTACTCGATGTTTAATCCGGGGGCAGGCGACAGCCTAAGCTCGCTGATTAAAGAGTATCTATCTATAGCCCTTATCCTGAGCTTTGCGACGGCAGGCGGCTGGTTTCAGCAGGATTTGGTTAATGTGGCGCTTCACATGCCAGATGATTTTGCTGGCATCTTATCTTCCCCTGATAAAGTCGAAGCCAGCGGCGTACCGGCGATCATTGATAGCGGTATTGAAAAAGGCGTCAGGATTGTAAATACAGCGTGGGATGCGGCAGATGTATTTTCGTCAAGCGGTCTGGCCGCATATGCCATTGGCGGAATTATGTTGGTTGCTACCGTTGTGCTGGGTGGCCTCGGTGCGGGCTTTGTGATCATGGCGAAAATCCTTCTTGCCGTTACGCTTTGTTTCGGCCCGATTGCCATTTTCTGCCTGCTGTGGGGGCCAACAAAAAACATCTTCGCGCGCTGGCTTGGATCGGTAATCAACTACGGGCTGGTCGTTGTCGTGCTGGCTCTCGTGTTTGGTTTCATCATGCAGATGTTCGACAACCTTCTGTCCTCGATGAACTCCGATGCGGCCTATTCATCTATCACTGGCTCTATGGCCGCGCTGCTGCTGACCATTATCTCTATCTTTGTTCTGTTTCAGATCCCGCAGGTCGCCCAGAGCTGGGGTAGCGGTATCAGTGCCGGTGTCGCAGATGCTGCACGTTCTACCGGTTCTTCAATGCAGGCGCTTGGCAACATGGGTAGTCATGGCAGGGGTTCGAGGTCCAATGATGTAAAAAACCACGCTAAGAGGTTAATTCATTGTTTGTATTCAAATTTAATGGTCTTAACTCGCCCTTCAGAATATCTTCCGGTAACGAAAACGTATAATGTCCCAGC
>NZ_JBIMQP010000033.1:0-12572 GCF_043945315.1 Enterobacter cloacae complex sp. 2024EL-00227 | reverse complement strand
GTTTTTTGTACAATTCGGTGTCGACTGTGCGTAATGAGCGGTATTTTCCGGACCCTAGCTTAATATTATTACGCCAGACGTAATCGCCACTCAGATTGATATGTTCCCAGCCCAGGGGAGAAAGATGAGATACCAGTTGATTATTAATCGGAATACCTTTTCGTTTTAGTGACTCAATGGCTCTTTCTATATATACCGTGTTCCATAACGTGATCGCCGCAGTCAGTAACGTCAGTCCACTGGCGCGGTAGCTCTGATTCTCCAGCCCACGATCCCTGATTTCACCCAGCCGGTGCATAAACACCGCTCGCGCAAGGGCATTACGGGCCTCCCCCTTATTCAGCCCTGCCTGTACACGTCGGCGCAGCCCGGGATCACGAAACCAGTCCAGCATAAACAGCGTCCGCTCGATGCGGCCAATCTCTCTCAGCGCTTTGGCTAGTCCATTCTGTTTTGGGTAACTGGCCAACTTTTTAATCATCAGCGATGCGGTGACAGTCCCCTGTTTAATCGAGGCTGCCAGGCGTAATATCTCACCCCAGTGCGCCTCAATGTCTTTGATATTCAGGCTGGTTGTTGATATGACGGACTGAAGCCCCGGATAGCGCTCGGCCTTTCCATGAATAAACAGCCGCTTGTCATGAAGATCCCGGATCCTCGGTGCAAAAGCGAATCCCAGCAGATGCATCAGAGCGAAAACATGTTCAGTGAAACCTGCGGTATCGGTGTAATGCTCGGTAATTTCCAGATCGCTTTCATGATACAGCAGACCATCAAGCACATGGGTTGAGTCGCGCACCCGGCTGATCACTTTGGCGTAGAACGGGCTATATTGGTCTGAGATATGCGTGTAAATCTGCACGCCTGGCTCCTGACCATATTTAAGATTGACCTGACCGGCATAACGCCCGTGACTGCCTACCCGAAAGTTTTGCCCGTCTGACGACGATGTTGTACCGTCGCCCCAGAATGCAGCCAGAGGTCGCGCTTTCTGAGCGTTGACCAGCTCGGCCAGTGCCGCTGAATAGGTTTCATCCCTGATGTACCATGCCTGAATACCTTCGAGTGACGATTTTGTTGCCCCCGGGCAGGACTCCGCCATTTTTGTCAGCCCCAGATTGATGCCGTCGGCCAGAATAGTGGTCAGCAACAGTCTTCCGTCTTTTGGTCTGACGTTATTATTTTTGAGGTGTGCGAAGTGACGCGTAAACCCCGTCCAGTTGTCCACTTCTTCCAGTATCTCCGTAATTTTCGGATGAGGAAGCATGCCATAAACCAAATCGGCAAAGGGGGAAGCCCCCGAAGGAACACTGTTCTCCAGCGGAGTGATTTTTACGCCTTTATCTGAGATATCAACATCGGGCAAATCACCGGCAAGAGCCATCGCGTTAACTTCTTCCAGACGCGATGCAAGAAGCGTCATACGGGCCTGAAGGTATGCCCGGCAATCGGTCTGAACGGCCAGTTGTAACTGGTCATTATGTCGGGATTTCTCAAACTCAGCAGCCGGGATGAGATAATCATCAAAATTTCTGTAGCGGCGCGATCCTTTTACCCATATATCACCGGATCGTAACGCCCCCTTGAGTTCATTCATTACGCAAAACTCGTAGTACTTGCGGTCGATTCCTGAAGGCGTCAGTACCAGTTTTCGCCAGCTTTCAGGGATAAATCCTGTTGGAGCTGCTGGCGGAACTTTACGAAGTTGTTTACGGTACATGTCCCTGATGGTGTCCAGCGCATCGCTGAGTGTCTGCGCGGGAGGTGTCGCGATGAACTGCAATGCTGAAAGCATACGCGGGGCGTATTTACGCAGCGTACTGTATTTTTCGGTGATCAGGTGAAGCGGGTCGAAATTGCCCTTACGGGACAGAAACTGCGTTTCTTCCAGGCTGTTGATGAACTCCTGCCAGGGAAGGACATCTTCTATCGCTGCCCAGGGATCTTCACCGGATTCTCTGGCATGCAGCAGTGCCTGACCGACAGTAACATATTGCTTCAACTTGCTCTGGATGAGTTTCCCCGTCAGCTGAAGCCTCTCGGCTTGTGTGCGTTTTGCCCGACTGAATAGAGTCCCCAGAATACGTTCGTGCAGTTCGATAACCTCATCAGTCAGTGTGGCCTGCGCTTCCTGAATGACGCAAACCAGCGTAGCGTAACGTCTGACATCGGTGAATTTTGCCAGATCTCTGCTGCTCATTTTCCGGCCCTCACGCGCCAGCTTAAGCAACCTGTTCTGGTGAATGGAAAGCGTAATACCATCAGGCAATCCCAGCGCGGCGATGGAATTAAGCCGGTCGATATGTTGCAGCACGTTCTTACCGTTGATTTTACCCGGAGGCTGAAGTAACCATGCCAGGCGGGAAGTTTGTTCACCCTCTGATTTGAGCAGACTGTCGAGTGCTGATTTATGCTGCTTTTCCAGTTGTGCGGTAAGTGCTGAAAATACCGCTCTATCAGCGAGCGTGACGGCTTCGGCAAGCGTCCGTTCGATCACATCAACAGAAGGGAAAATAACATTATTGCTATGTAGCCAACTGAGCATTTCTTCCGCCAGCATAAACCCTTTGTCTGTTCGCATCGCATAGGGATGCAGATGCCGGATACAGTCTTTTTGCAGTGATCGGCTGAACGGAGATAATTTCAGGTATCGATAAAGCTCAGTCAGATGTTCCCAGCGGGTTTGCTCTCTTGAAGCATATTCCGGCCATAAATCAGGCTGAAGCTTCAGTCGGGAAGCGATTCTGGATATGACGCTACTGTGAGGGACATTGCTTTTGTCCGGAATAAATCCAGGTCCACGCAGATAACAGAGTAATACAGCAAAGCCCAGGCGATTTGCTGGCCGCCGGTGTTTATTAATGAGTGCAATATCCTGTTCATTCAGAAAACACATTCGGGTCAGAATAATTTCATCATCTGGAATAACCAGCAAGCGCTCCTGCTCTTCACTGCTCAGTATCTGTCGCCGTGGCATAAATGCTTCCCTCGCGTATAGTTTCCATATGTTATGGATTGGCTGTGACCGAAACCGGTCGGTTTCGTACACCACTTACAGCACATGTCCGAAACTTAGTGAAATTAATTTCGGACACACGTTATAATTCGGACATCCATTTCGTACGGAAAGTTTCCCATGTCACGTGTTTTTGCCTACTGCAGGGTCTCAACTCTGGAACAGACCACAGAAAACCAGCGTCGTGAAATTGAAGCGGCGGGTTTTGCCATCAGATCCCAACGACTTATTGAGGAGCATATCAGTGGCTCGGTTGCTGCCAGCGAACGCCCCGGATTTATCCGGTTGCTAGATCGCATGGAAAATGGGGATGTACTGATTGTCACCAAACTTGACCGTCTGGGTCGTAATGCGATGGATATCCGAAAAACAGTAGAGCAACTGGCGGCTTTAGATATTCGCGTTCATTGTCTCGCACTCGGAGGCGTTGACTTGACCAGTCCGGCCGGAAAAATGACTATGCAGGTAATTTCTGCTGTAGCGGAGTTTGAGCGGGATTTGCTGCTTGAGCGAACGTATTCAGGTATTGCGAGGGCAAAAGCGGCTGGAAAACGCTTCGGTCGCCCCCCCATCCTGAGCGAGGAACAAAAGCAAACAGTGACAGAGCGCCTAAATGCTGGCATCAGTATCAGTGCTATTGCCCGGGAATTTAATACCACCCGCCAGACTATCCTTCGGGTAAAGGCTGGATTGCTGCAAGAGTGAGCGGCTGGGAAGATTATAAAAAAATCAAATGGTTATTATGAAATAAAACAGCCTGCTGGGTTCTTTTCCCCCTATTTTTTATAAAAGAGTAGACAAAAGAGGTTCGCGACACTAATCTACCAACTAGATGATTGGTGCTGGTTACACCAGCTATACCTTTTATCAAGAAATTACAGGAGCCATTATGTCTACTACCGTTAAACCTTCTGCAGACGCAGCTGCGATCCACAATACCCGTGAAGCAGTTCGCAGCCAGCCTGGCCTGGGTAACCTGACTTTCCAGATGAAAGCCCGTTCCAGCGGCGGATTAACCGTTCGCACAGAGACCGGCGCCACAATCCAGAACGGCGTTATCGATACCAGCCGTGTGGGGAAATTTTCTAATATCGGTGATGAACCCGCAGGTTTACTCGGCACCGATACCGGCATGAGCCCGACTGAATACATCATGCAGGCGCTGGCTGGCTGTTATACCGCCACCCTTACCATGATGGCTGCTGAAAAAGGGATCGACCTGGACGGTATCGAGCTGGATCTTAATTTCGATATCAACCTCAACGGCTTCCTTGGGCTGGACAGCAACGTGCGTAAAGGTGCGAAATCTATTCGCGTCGATGTTCACCTTACGAGCAAGACCGCCAGTCGCGAGGAGTTAGAAGCGCTGGTCAGCGAAATGCAAAAGAATTCGCCAATCCACGATACTCTGGCTAATCCGGTTGAAATGATTACACGCCTGGCGTGATGTCAGAGATGTAATGCTGCCATTCAGAATGCAGGATGGCAGTGACGTTCAGCTCTGCACGATACTGAGTCAGTGATACAACTTGCTACGGAAAAATAGCAACAATATAATCTATCAACTAGTAGATTATATGGAGTAATTATGACAACCATGACACGGGAACGGCTGCTCAGCGAAGCAGAACACCTGATGCGCGAAAAAGGGTATTCAGTATTCAGTTATGCTGATTTATCAAAAATAGTGGGTATCACCAAGGCCAGTATTCATCACCATTTCCCGACCAAAGATATTCTGGGTGAGCAGGTGGTAATACAGGCGTTCTCTGATACACAACGCGTATTTGAGCAGATAGAGGCGACTGAGAAAAGCGCGGAGAGAAGAATTGCGGCTTACATCGATATCTTCGCGCAAAGCCATAAAGCTTCGCTACTGCCACTGTGTTGTGCGTTGTCAGCAGAGACCGCCAATCTGCCTCAGGCAATTACTGTACAGACATCACTTTATTTCGATATGCAAATCGAGTGGCTCACAAAAGTCGTCAGGGCGGGCATGGAGTCAGGTGAGTTTTCATCCCATGCCGAACCATCAGATATTGCTTTGATGATCATTAATGTCTGTGAAGGCTCAAGCGTAGTGGCGCATGCAACGGCCAGACCCGAAGTCTTCGCCAACAGCCTTAAGTATATAAAACTGCTTCTTAATACCCCTCATTCAGGAGAATGACACTATGCTGGACTGGAACAACTATCGCTCAGAGTTAATGCAACGTTTAGGCGAGTTGGGCAAACTGACCCCCGAGACCATGAAAGGCGTGGTTGCCCTGGGCAACGCAGGTAACAAAACTGACCTTTTGGGCGCAAAAGTGCGTGAACTCATTGCCCTGGCGTGCGCAGTCACAACCCGCTGCGACGGCTGTATTGCTTTTCACGCCGACGCCGCTGTGAAAGCCGGTGCAACCGACGCTGAAATTGCTGAAGCGCTGGGCGTGGCGATTAACCTCAACGCTGGCGCGGCGGTCATTTATTCAGCCCGCACTCTGGATGCCGTCGGTCAGGCACGCGGTTAAGCATTAATAAATTCCACGTTAAAAGGGCATTACTGCCCTTTTTTTATGTCCGCAATAGCCTGAGCATATACCGATGCAGGTTTCACACCCGGTATGCGTTTAACTAATTGCCCTTCATGAAATATCAGCACAGACGGCAGCCCCCAGATCTCGTATTTGGTTGTCAGCACCGGCGCCTGATCTACATTGACTTTCCCCACCTGAATATCTCTATCGAGCCGGTCTGCAAACTGACTGAACATTTCTTCGCTGGCCTGACAGGGCGGACACCAGGGTGCAGAGAAACGTACCACCGATATTCCTTTGTACTGCTCTATCTGGCGGAAATTATCTTCGTTATAAGCTGTTAATGTACGCATGGTGATGACCTCGCAAAATGAGTGACAATTCAGGAATGGCTGCGTTATGACAAAAAAATACGACACACCCATTGACCTACCTACTAGATGGTTGGTATATTGCCACCCATCAGATGTTTATGCAACTCCAGTGCGCGACGTCCAGTCGATGATACTGCCGGGCTGTGCAAATCCCTGCCGGGATACTCCTTTTTGTTTTTTGTGAGGTATACGATGAGTAAGCTTTTCACCCCCTACAATCTGTCTGGCCTGGCGTTAAAAAACCGTGTAGTCATGGCACCGATGACCCGCACCCGCACCATGAATGACGTGCCGGATGAGGTCGTGGCTTTGTACTATGCACAGCGTGCTTCTGCTGGCCTGCTCATCACCGAAGGGATGCCGGTTTCAGAAGAAGGCCGGGGTTACCTTTATACCCCTGGTATCTACAACGACGAACACGTCCAGGGCTGGCGTAAAGTGACACAAGCGGTTCACGCCAAAGGTGGCCGTATTTTCGCGCAGCTCTGGCACGTCGGCCGTATGTCTCACGTCTCTCTTCAGCCAGGCCACATAGCGCCGGTTTCAGCGGGCACCGTTCAGGCGGTCAATACCACCGTTTTTGCGCTGACCGAATCCGGAGAACCGGGCCCGGTTGTACCAAGCCAGCCACGCGCGCTGGAAACGCATGAAGTTAAACGCATCACTGCAGACTTCGTGCACTCCGCACGCCTGGCGATGGAAGCCGGCTTTGACGGCGTGGAAATCATGGCGGCAAACGGATTCATCTTTGACCAGTTCCTCAGTAGCGAACTGAACACCCGCACCGACGAATACGGCGGCTCGGTGGAAAATCGTCAGCGTTTCCTGCTGGAGACCATTGACGCCGTGGCGGAAGCCGTGGGTAACAGCCACGTTGCCGTGCGCCTGTCACCGTTCGGCCGCATTTATGACCTCGCGCCGTATGAAGGTGAAGAGCAAACCTGGTCAGCCATCACCGACGCGCTCGGTCAGCGGGAACTGGCCTACGTACACCTTTACTATCAGCCGGTGTACACCAAAGCGCCACTTCCGGAAGGCTTCCGCCGCCGTTTTCGCAACACGTTTAAAGGCACCATCATCGCTGCCGGCGGTTTTACCCGTGATATCGCAGAGCAGGCTCTGGAAGATGATGAGCTGGATCTGGTGGCATTTGGTGTGCCCTACATCGCTAACCCGGATCTGGTTGAAAGAATGCAAAACGGCTGGCCACTGGCAGAAAGTGACCGCGCCACCTACTACGGCGTCAGTGGTTCCCCGGAAAAAGGCTATACCGATTACCCGGTCTGGCAGGCGCAATAAATCCCATACGGTCGCGGTTCTCTGATAAGTGAGAACCGACCGCCCAACGTCTTTGAGGAATCATTATGCAAACGCTGAAACCCACCCTTACCATCGATATCTGGTCAGATTTGGTCTGCCCGTGGTGCTGGATTGCTAAAAAAAGATTTGAACAGGGTCTGAATCGCTTTGAATTTCGCGACCAGGTGGTGATCCGCCATCACAGCTACCGTCTGGCCGGTGGTACTCCCGCGATGCCTTTTAAGGATGCCATCGTTAAAAAGCTGGGCAGTCAGCATTCAGCGGAGCTGATGATGAATCAGGTGGGCACCGCCGGTAAATCTGAAGGTCTGATCTACAACTTCGACGGCATGATGTTTGGTGATACAGAAGATGCACACACCCTGCTGGTTGCCGCGCGTAAGGCCGGAATTGCGGACACGGTGGAAGAACGTTTTTATCATGGCAGTATCACCGAAGGTCGCTCTCTCTTTGACCGTCAGCAGCTCGTTGCCATGGCCGTAGAAGCCGGTATGCCGAAAGCTGACGCTGAAGCCGCCCTGGAAAATGACGATTTTCGCGCCACCGTTTCCGACGATGAAGCCCACGCACAGTCTATTGGCCTCAGCGGCGTTCCGGTTTTTGTGATGAACGAAAAATATGCCATCAGCGGGGCTCAGGCAGCAGATAACTTTTTGAATGCCCTGCGTCAGGTCTGGGATGAACAGCAAACCGAATTTTCAGCCACTGCGGGTCAGACCTGCGGAACGGATGGCTGCAGTATTTAATCCGTCAACCGCCGGCAGTTTCACGCTGCCGGCAACGTCTTACCCACCAGTAATGGAGTCAGAAAATGAACACTTTTTTCAAAGGTAAAAAACTGCTCGTCGTCGGCGGTACCAGCGGCATGGGCCTGGCCGTGGCACGCATGGTACTGGAAGCGGGCGGCAGTGTCGTGCTGACCGGGAATAAAAAAGACAAAGCCGAAGCGGTGCAAAAAGAACTGAGCCCTCTGGGACCGGTTGCGGTCATCGCGGCGAACCTGATGACCGAAGAAGGTATGGAAACTATCCGTCAGGAAATTAATGCTCACCATCGCGATATCAGCCTGATGGTGAATGCCGCCGGTATCTTCATGCCCAAAGGATTTACCGAGCACAGCTTTGCCGATTATGACATGTATCTTTCGCTGAACCGAGCCACGTTCTTTATTACACAGGATGTCGTGAAGAACATGCTCGCCGCGAAGCTCGAAGGGTCTATCGTCAACGTCGGTTCGATTGGTGCTCAGGCTGCACTGGGTGACTCGCCGGCCTCGGCCTATTCAATGGCAAAAGCGGGTCTGCATGCCCTGACGCGTAATCTGGCGATTGAGCTGGCCAGCGCGGGTATTCGTGTCAACGCGGTGTCTCCCGGGATTGTTCATACGCCGATATACGAAGGCTTCATGGACAAAGCGGATATCGCAGATGCTATGAAGTCGCTGAACGATTTCCACCCGCTGGGACGCGTCGGAACTGCCGAAGATGTGGCAAACACTATTCTCTTCCTGTTGTCTGACAAAACCTCATGGGTGACGGGCGCTATCTGGGATGTCGATGCGGGCATCATGGCGGTCAGACGATAACCCCGTGACGCTGGCATAAGCCGCCCCTTAAGGGCGGCATTTTTTTGTCGCCAGACATGTCATCAGCAGGCTTCACTAAGAATATTCACGACCTGTTCATCCGTGCCTTTTGTGTTCCCGGCACAGGGTGTTATGCCGGGTTCTGACGACATCCTGACAGGACAAAACGGCCAGAGAGAAAGGGGTTATACACGATGAGGAGCCGGTATCCGCAGTACCTGTGAAATTCTTTTCATCCCTGCTGTCAGCATACTCCGTGGGCAGGCCAGATTTAACCGGATATATCCGTCCCCATTGTCGACAAACAGCAAGCCCCCTTCAAGAAGGACCCCTGACTCCCGGGCAAAATACAGCGATAAATCCTCACCTGCGGTGTCGGGCAGGTAGCGGCTAATATCTATCCAGGCCAGATATGTCCCTTCGGGGATCGAGAACCTGGTTTCGGGTAAATAGCTTTTGAGATAGTCGTGCAGGTACTGGAAATTGCCGTCAATATATTCCCTCAGATGGACAAGCCAGTCATCACATTCACTCCACGCCGCTTTGTTTGCTGCCAGGCTCAGTGGAGAGATGAACTCGTCGTGTCTGAGACGCCACTCGCTTCTGACACCGGGATCCGGAATAATGATATTTGCCAACAAATTCCCGGCCAGATTGAATGTTTTACTCGAGGACATGCAGGTAATAATGCGTGTAGAATCAGGGAAAAGAGAGGCGGCCGGTGTATGACCGATACCGCTTCGGGACAGGTCGCAGTGAATTTCGTCAGATATCACCCAGATGTCATTGGCCAGGCAAATTTCAATAATCCGCTTAAGTTCATCAGGCCGCCAGACTCGTCCGGTCGGGTTATGCGGATTACACAGGAAAAGAATTTTCACACGTAAATCGGCCTGACTGGCTTTGCGTGCAAAGTCTTCCCAGTCAGGTTCCCAGCCGCCTGCTGATTTTTTTAACGCCGAGTACACCACGCGACGCTGACTGTATTCACCCGCCTTTTTAAACGGGCCATATGAAGGCGTCATAATAAGAATACTGTCATCCATGTCGGTCAGAAGCGGGACGAGACGGTTCAGCGCGGGAATAATGCCCGGAGACAGCACAATGTCTTCCGTTTTGAAACGGTGACCATATTGTCGCTCACACCAGCTGCCAAAGATCTCATAGTATTCTTCGTCGTAGATTTTAGTGTAGCCGAGTATTTTTCTATCCAGACGGTCTCTGATGGCCTGAAGAATCGGCTCTGGTGTGGCAAAAGCCATGTCAGCAACCCAGAGGTTGATTAGCCCTTCTGCCGGATACCGCATTGCAAATTCGGACTGTCCCGAAAACAGGTATTCCCGCCAGCCGTCCACGGTGAGACTGTCTGTTTTCTCTCTGCTTACGTACTCATCAAAATCATATTTCATTTCATAAACCTGCCTTAGGTGTAGTCAGAAACGTCGACCTCAGTATTACTGTCAGTCTGATGCCGGAGCGGGAAAACTGGCTCGTGTGATTAACATAAGAGAATCATCACAACTGCATGAATTAATTGCGTTATTAAGGTTCTCTCGCCTTTGTCATCGACTGACGGGGGGATTTCTCGCGTGTCACCATCACAATGCCAGTCAGCACCGCCAGGGCAGAAAATATCGTTCTGACCGTCAGTGATTCATCCAGGAATACCACACCCCCTAGCATTGCCAGACAGGGAACGCTGAGCTGAAGGGTACTGGCGGTGATAGAGCCGAGAGAGGGTAAAAGGGTATACCACAATACATATGCACCGGCTGAGGCGGCGGCACCGGACAGCAATGACAAAGCAATGCCCGCAGCATCATAGTGACCCTGCTTCATAAACAGCAACGAAAGAGCGAGAGCCATCGGCGTGGCGAGTACAAAATTTGCCGCCGTTGAAGCCCCGGCCGCCTGGCCCGCCCTCCCCCTGACGGAATAGGCGGCCCAGGCTAATCCGGCAACGATCATCATAAGTGCACTGTAAAGCGGCGGTGCCTTCGCCCCGGGTAACAGCAGGGCAGCAATTCCTGCCAGAGCAATAACTAAACCGCAAGCCCGCATAACGGAGAGTGATTCCCCTTTAAATAATCCGTGGATCACCATCGCAAACTGTACGGCACCAAAAAGTAACAGCGCACCTGCCCCGGTATCGAGATGGATATAGGCGACAGAGAAGAGCACTGCGTACACCATGAGGTAAAATCCGCTCAGCGGACGCCACAGCGATAATGTAGTTTTTGCGTGATAAAACAAGAAAGGTGACAGGACGAGTGCACCACTGGCCAGCCTGAGGCTGCTGAATGAAAGGGGATCAATGTGGCCTCCCTGCAGGGCCAGACGGCACAGAATAGAGTTTGCAGCAAACGCCAGCATTGCCAGGGATATTTTAAGAATGAGCGCGCAATTGGCCATTCAGTGAGACCTCATAAAATTCTTGTAAACTACCATCTAGTTGGTAGCATAGCGTAAGTGATCACCGAACAGGAAGCAATAATCAGCTTTCAAACTGGAAGGTGAGGACAGGCATTCGGAATGAATTCTGTTTCACATCCCCAGTAGAGGAAGGAAAACGCGTAATGCCAGATGCAGAGCAGAAGATTATTTTTCCCTGCGATCAAACATATGAAATCAGTTTAAGACCTGGAATATCCTATGAAAAAACTAAAATTTACGTTCAAAAATGCGGCTGGTGAAGAACTGGCCGGATTGCTTGAACTTCCTGAAAATCCTAAAGCGTTTGCGCTGTTAGCTCATTGTTTTACGTGTGGCAAAGACCTCAAAGGCGCGGCGCGTATTGCGCGGAAACTGACAGAGAATGCTATCGCCGTTCTCCGGTTTGATTTTACTGGTCTGGGAAACAGCGAAGGGGATTTTTCCAACACCAACTTCTCATCCAATATTTCGGACCTGCTTTGCGCGGTAGATTATCTCCGCCGACAGTACGAAGCGCCTTCTTTGCTCATCGGCCATAGCCTGGGGGGATCGGCCATTCTGTCTATTGCCGGCGAAGTTCCTGAGGCAAAGGCCGTTGTCACCATAGGATCACCCGGAGAACTGACACACGTAAAACGTCTTTTTAAGGATGATGTTGAAAACATTAACCAGCATGGAGCCTATCCCGTTGAGCTGGCCGGGCGGGTATTTACCTTAAAGAAACAGATGCTGGACAATATTCAGGAACACAAAATCGCTCATAAGGTGTTCGCCATGAACAAGCCTCTGCTTATTTTTCATGCGACTGAAGATGATACTGTGTTAATTGAGCAGGCCGAAAAAATATTCAAAGCAGCAAAGCATCCCAAGAGTTTCATTTCGTTGGGTAAGGCGGATCACCTTCTGACTCATGCTCAGGATGCTGAATACGTTGCCGATATCATTATATCGTGGAGCGAATGTTACCTATAAACAGAGTAAATGCGTTCAAACTCGTAGCGCAGAGGGCGATTTTCTGCAGAGATCGGACGCTGTTTATGCTGGACTGATTTTGCGATAAAGGCTTAGGCCGATGCATACAGGCGGGGCTGAATAAGGGTGAGGCCCTTGGGCGAGCATCCTTCATGCACCGGCTGAATGAAATCAGGGATCTGGGGGTGGGAGGATCAGCGTTACCACGCCACCGGCGCTGACACTACATACGGCGGCGATAACACTCTGGAATACGGTTTATATAGAAAGAACCATTGAGCCGCTTAAGCAAAAAGGAGTCCCTGTTAATGAACTGCTGGTCTCTCATCCTTCTCCACTGCTGTACAAAATAT
>NZ_JBIMQP010000032.1:0-14043 GCF_043945315.1 Enterobacter cloacae complex sp. 2024EL-00227 | reverse complement strand
GCCTGCAAAGCATGGGCTGCTATCGTCGCGCCAGCACTCGCTACCAGAAGGCCCTCACACTGGCTCAGCCCGGCAAACGAGCCGACAAACTGCGAGCGATGGTTAACAGGTGCGCACGGCTGGCGGGTAAGTGTGTTCGGGAATAACGCCGCGCATTTCATCGCATTACGTCATGCAGGACGCTGTATTACACAAAAATGGACGCTATCCTGCACCGACACTAACGCCCCGCCAATCGGGGCATAACGCAAGGATTTGTGATGGCAAAGACAATTGAACTTGATAAATGTACCCGCTGCGGCGGTTTAACCGCTTCCGCTGGCTTTTGGGCGGCGATCCCCGGCGAGCAAGTTGGAAGCACCTCGCAGGAGGTATATCTGCCCATTGTTGCGTGGGCTTCGTTAGGCGTGGAGCATCGGGCAGTAATTTCCGGCGAGCATGGTCTGCTTTACTACGCCCCTATCGGATGCGTCACCCTGAGGTTTGACGCGAATATGCTCGACGAGCAGGGGAACGAGTTATGCCTGACTGCGGCGGGCGATATTGGCGGGGCCGTCTATTACGTCCCTATTGCTCGCGCATAACCACGGGGGCCCATTGCGGGCCCTTTTCTTTTGCGGCCCCCGCGCCGTCCCTCCCCGTAAGGGCTGGGAAGGTTGACGAATACGTCAGCAATAGCGTACTATTGTTGTACTGCAAGAGCATTCGCAGGGGGTATCAACCAGTAATTGGCCCTTTGCGCTGGGCAGTCAGGAGGCTGGTCTCCTGTAAGGAAGTTATGTTGCGGCTTCCTAGTAATAACAGTGAATTTGATAGACAGCAGAAAACCGCCGATGCTGCTAGATCCGAAAGGAACCAATGAAGGGAAATATTTAGGCGTTATGGTTCATTCTCATTAAATTGAGGAGAACTGCTTAAATGGGCGTCCTTCCTATCACCCTCGCTGTATAGCTTTACATTTGGCCTCCGTTGCATGGTATGCAGTCACGGGGGCCAAATTATTTTCAGAGACATCAACTATCGCCATTGCGAAAAACCCTGCCCCAGCCACCCTTATACGACGAATAGCATTGAGCACAATAGTCTGCTCTGAATAATCCCTGTTGACGTACACATTGCTCTGCACTGAAAAAGCAGTAGCCAGAATCTCTGCGCACTCTTGCCAGCTTAATTTATCCTTCGAGTTACGCGCAGAAAGAACATGCCGGAACATAGCCCAAGTAATTGGTATTGCAGGTGATGTAGGCATGTCCCAGCCGCTTTTCTGACAAACAACCTTCATCTGATTAAATTGCTTTTTTGTCATCAAATAGGTGAAGCAAGGCGTTTCCCAAACTTCCTGAGGGAGCCCTTTATCATCCATTTCGGCGGCTTGCTGAGTAAAAAAATAGAAAGCATCCCGGATAGCATCATCACCGATAGCCACTTCTTTTCCCTATAGAATTTTTATGTCGGAATTTTATCATATTTAGTTATGTCTATTAGGATGCTAATTCAGTAACCCGCTATCCCGCAGCTTATGCCGATAGTCACGCAGGCGGCTGCGTGTCCACTCTCCCCCGGTCGCGGTTCGATATCCGGCAGCATTAAGCGCCCCCACAATATCCTCCAGACTGGCCCGCTGCTGCGTCAGTGACACGATCAGCGCGTCAGCCTCGCTATCCACTGCCTGAAAGCGTGGATCGCTTGTGGTGCGTCGTGGTGCGTTTGGTGGCGTTGTCGTGCGTTGTATTTCCTGCTTGTCAGGCACCGTCTGACGTTGCGGTGCAGCTGTCTTGCGTTGTGGTGCGCCTGCGATGGTCTCCAGTAGCTCGATCACCCGGTCGAGCTTGTCAGCTGCGGCAGGTGCTGGCAAAACGCCAAGGTAGGCCCGCAGCGCTGCTGCGGTGATGTCCGTGCGTGTCAGGTGTTCGGCGCTGGCTCGTTCGTCGAGCAGCTGCACAAGGTCGTCAGGTAGTCGGATGCTCAGCTGGGGCATTGCGTTGTTCTCCGGTTGTCATTCCCTGTCATGTTACGTCATACGCAGCGTAATGCAATGGAGTGCGTCAGGGGGAGGGGCGCAGCTGTCGCAGCGCATTAAAACAATCCACCGTGAAGCCCCGTAGTTGTGGGCAAATCTGCGCTTTCATCAAGAAGTTATCCACAACGGCATGGAGTGCGTACTAGGGAAGGGCGACGCAAAAAAGAAGATGATCAAGGTGATGGATCCTGCTTGCCGACGCCTTTCTGGGCCGCTATGCTTAGCCCTGAAATGCAAAAGGCCCCAGCTGGTAACTGGGGCCTCTGCGAAATTGGTTTGATTTGCTTGAAACCTAGTTGGGCTGGTTACAAATCATCACCGGGCAATAGTGATGATAGCCATAGGTTCCCAAGCAATCAAGCGTTACGCGCCTTTTGGCGCTGCTTTTTTGCGTACAAGGACTAAAAGTAAATGGCAGATAGCATCACTAAACAAGTCTCAGCCGGAGCGGCTAACAGCGATAACGTAAAACCACTGTTTAAGTACGTCGAGATCACGCCTAACGGGGTGATGATGTCGCTAATGAAAACAGTGAAGGGCGTGGAAACAGAATACATCGCCACCGTATGCCACACTGAAATGCGTGTGGTCGGTCGCGCCGATTTTGATGATGCCGAGTATCGTGTTATCTCGTTCGTACACCCAGCCACAAAGCACTCCCGCACCGTAATGATCCCCATGGAGACCATCGGCACCCGCCAAGGGTGGCAGCTGCTCCAGAAAAATGGCATTCAGGTGAGTACCAGACCAACCTACCGGGAAAAGTTCGCAGAATACCTTATGAAGGCCATTCGCTATCGTGATGATGGCGTGCCGGATGGCGTACTGCCTGAGTGGAGAGTGATCACCACGCCCGGATGGCATGATGGCGCGTATGTGCTGCCCGATGGCTCCATTATTTCGGCAAATCCCGTCACTGATATGATCGTTAAATTGGCCCGCCGTAGCGATGAACATGCCAATGTAGGCGTATCGGGAACGGCGGAGGAATGGCGGAAACATGTTGCGCCGTTAGTGGTGGGTAATACGGCGTTGATGTTATCGCTGGGTGCAGCACTCGCCGGGCCATTGCTTCCCGTGCTGGGCGTTCGTGGCTTTGGCCTGCACTTCTGGGGCGGCACATCCAAGGGTAAAACAACCGCGCTTTATATTGCGAGTTCGGTCATGGGTAGCCCGGATAAACGCGAATACTCATGGGATATGACGCCGCTGGCGCTGGGCATTATGGCGGCATTCAATAACCATTCTGTGCTGGCGTTAGATGAAATTAAGCAGGCGAAAGGCCGCGAAATAGCACGCGCTATTTATGGCGTTTTCAATGGTAAAAACCGCGCTCAGGGTGATAAAGAAAGCGGCCTGCGCGAGCAGCTGCGCTGGAATACCATGATTTTGAGCACGGGAGAGCTGACGGTGGATCGTCATATCAGCCTCGCGCTGGGAGAAGATATTGACGCCGGGGCGCTGGTTCGCCTGTTGAATATCAAATACCAAGAGCCTGCGAATCTGCATGGTTCAGCCAACGGCAAAGCATTTGCTGACCGGGTTAAAGAAGTTACGCACAAATATTATGGTGCGTTCGGTCGCCATTGGATCGCTAATCTGGTGAAGTCTCCAGACAAGGCGCGGAGTGAATACGTCGCGGTTAAGGCTCGCTGGGATGCTATTACGGCGCAATATGAGCATGGTGCTTTTGGTCGTGCTGGCGGGCATTTCGCTGTCATCGAAACCGCTCTCAAGCTGGCCTCTCCTAAAGCGCTGCCGCTAACCGATGCTGAAATAGAAAGCGGTGTGCAGGCTGCTTTTGCCGAATGGCTCAGCGGTTACACCTCAGACGCCAATTTCTCGCATGAGGAATCTGGCGTTATTGAGCGTGCGGGCGCTGTATTGGCTCAGGTAGGTAAATTCCCGCCCGCTAAAATGTCTAAATTTTCCCCTCTCCCGAATGGTGAGATTTGGGGTTATAGCGATGATGATTCCGGGCATGTTTATGTCCTGCCGGAAGTGTTCAGACAGCGAATCGCCGGGAACATGGACGCCACCGATGCCGCCAAGCTACTGGAGGGCGTCGGAATGCTGGAGAGTACCCAGCAGAAGCAAAAGCGGCGTTATTGCTGGCAGAATGTAAGGCCAAAAGCAGGCGGGCCGCAGGTTGTGGCGTATAAGATGCGCCATGCTCCTGAGGAGGAGTGAATTTAAACGGGAGGCTACGGCCTCCTTTTTTTATGGGCTGAATACACCAGTGCATTCAGTTGAATACACCTATGTGCATTTATATATATCTTTGTAATATATAAAAAAAATGCCACTGAATACACCAAATACACCAAATGCACCGATTTTGCGTGCCTATACGAAATAAAAAAACCATCTCAGCGATACATCCATACGCGTATTTGCATTGTTATATAGTGTATTCAGTGTATTCAGTGTATTCAGTCATTATAAATACTTTATATACAGTGACTTAATTGAATGCATCATTGAATGCACTGGGGTTATTTTGGTGCATTCAGCTGCATTCAATGCCGCATAGCGTCGCAAAGTGCATCCCCGGAGGGGTGCAGCTGCGTGACGCGGTTCTGCTGTAATGGGTGGGATTGATTGGGATAGTGCAAAATTGGCAGGCACTGCCGCAGACGTGCCGGGGTTGCCTGAAATAAAAAAAGATTAACTTTTGAGCAGGTGCTTGCCCTTACGGGGAGGGGCCGGGCTGATCGCCCGGCATGGTGCCTAATCGTCTTTCAGCGCCTGCCGCATGGCCTCTGCGGGATCGATGATTCCATACACCGCTCCTTCATGAGCAAAGGCGCGGGTGAGGGCGGAGATCAGGCTTGCCGCTGCGCGAACGGTGGGCAGGTCTTTGCTGCGGAGTGCTGTCATAGCCTCGCCCTGCACGCTCTCCAGTAGCTTGATCTGGCGCTTGATGATGACCTGCTGCTGCTCCCGGAGAGAGTCGCGCAGATCCCGGAGCCGTTCGGCCTCGCTGGGTGGCAGGCTGTCATATTTGGCCTGCGCGTCGCTGATCAGCCTGTCGAGCTCGTTGCTTTGGGCTTTGATGGTGTCCTTTGCCAGCCATTTGGAGACGGTGCCGCGATTGCATCCCATCTTTTCGGCAATCTGCTGCATGGTGAGCCCTTCGGCGCGTAGGGCGCGGGCTTGAATGGCGCGGGGGGATGGTGGTCGCATGGTGCTGCCTCGAATGTTGCCACGGGTTGCCCATATTGGCATCACGACTGCTTTTTGGCGGGCCATGCCTTCCCAGTCTGGCCCGTCGCTCTTAATTCTCCTCTTTGAACACGCGGAACACACTGGCCCGGCTAATGTTCAAATCTCTGGCGATACGTGCAGCAGGTATGCCGATCTCCCGCTTCTCCAGAATCTTTTTGCGTATCTCCGGCGTGACCTTTATCGGCCTGCCAAGGTGCTTGCCCTCTTTCTTCGCTGAATCAATCCCGGCCCGCTGACGTTCCAGCATCGAGGTGCGTTCCATTTCCGCGATCCCCGCCAGCATGGTGAGCATGAGCTTGCCCGCTGGGGTTGTTGCGTCGAATCCTTCCCGGAGGCTGATCAGGGTGATGCCCTTCGCTTTCAGGTCTTCCACCACTTCCAGCGTGCTTACGGCATTACGTCCTATACGGTCTATAGCCGCCACCACGATCACGTCACCGCTCCCGGCTACCTTCATCAGGGCGGAGAATCCGGGGCGCTCCATTACGGGCGTGATGCCGCTCACTCCCTCATCACTCAGGATCCGTGCATCGGGATAGCGTTGCAGGATGGCGTCTATTTGCCCGCCAAGGTTCTGCTCTGAGGTTGATACGCGTACATAGCCAAAAATCATTATCGTTACCGTCTAAAAAGGTCTATTTAAAAGATAATAGACGCTTTCGACGCATAAAACAATCTCAAATCCTCGTAAAGCCCCTCTAATTGGGGCGTCGCATAAGGGATGCCTTTTTGACACTATGCGAGGGCAACGCCCGCGCCCCTCCCCGTTTGTCGTGACAGTAGTCTGCATCTGCGGCACTTCGCCGCTGACTTTGACGAGACAACATATGACTAATTCAAACGCTGCTCAGGTGGATAACCAGCTGAGCCTGATTGAGGACGCGCTGGGCAAATACGCCGCGCCGCTGCCTCAAATCCAGTCCCCTGACCTCATCCGGGAGCAGGCCGTCGATCTGCTCAATCGCGCCGATGTGCTGGAAAGCAACGCAGACGAGCTGCGCACCGAGCTGCAAAACCGCGAGCAGGTCGTGCATGACATTGATCGCCAGCTGGCGACGCTGGTCGGTCTGGTCGAGGAGGGTAAAGTCTGCCTGCGTTCTGGCGAACCGGTTCGCCCTGAGTGCGCCATGGCTCACTCTCTGATCCCTGAGGTGGAGAATGAGCTGAGTCTGGCCCGCAATGCCGCCAGCGCCGCCAACGGGCAGCTGCTTGCCGTCACTAACCAGATCGACACGCTGCGCAGCCAGTATGCGCGAATGATTGGACAGGTAGCCTTAGATGCCCGCATGGCTCACGTTCAGGCGCTGCTTGATACCGCGATGCAGCAGGCTGCTGAGCTGGGGCTGGAGCTGGCAAACAATCATCAGTTTTCCGCTGCGATCCGTGTAGATAACCGCCTGGCTATTCTGGGCCGCAATAACGGCATGTTATCCAGCCTGAGAAATTATCAAGGGAGTTCCAGATAATGACTATTAAAGCCGTACTTGCGCAGCTGGCTGCGTTAAACAGCACGATGACCAAGAGCCACGGCGGAAACGATGCCGGGCGTGAGGCAAGACTGAATTTTGAAGACCATAAACTGATTGGCGACTGCTGGCAGGCCAAAGTCTCCGGCGCTCAGATTGAGGAGCTGAAAAAGTCCCTCAAAGCTACCCATGACCTACCCGACGCAGATCGTAAAGCAGCATTCTCAGCCGTTCGCCAGTACCTGCTCAAATCCACCGCTGGCGATGCGCTGGAGCAGGCCATGAGCGGCTCCCCTGTGCAGTTCGCGCCGGATATGACCGTGAAACGCAACATGAGCACCGAGCAAATCCACCTCGCACGGCAGCAGCAGATCAGCGATCAGCAGCTTATCCGTGATTGTGAAGTCGCCGGAGTGGCCACCGGGCAGATCGTAGAGCTGGCGGCACGCCTCGAAGATACTCGCGGCCTGCCGAATAACATCAGACAGCCCGGAATTGATGCTGTGCGCCAGCAGTTAACTCAGGCACAACCGAGCCCCGCAGAGCAGGGCATCGACTGGAGCGCTCAGGGATGGAAATAAACAGCCGGGCCGTATTGCTGGCCTGTCTGTCTGCGCTGCGCTTGCCTGCGGGTGAGCGCACCTCCGATCACGTCATGCAGCTGGCGCACCTGCGCACCGTTCTGCGTAACGAGGGGTGCTCCTCCCCCGCCATCCATGACGACGCCGCACTGCTTAAAGAGGCTGAGGGTCTGGCAAAGGCCCGCCGTGAGTGGCTGGCTGACTCCGCTGATATGCGTCAGCGTCACGCCGAGCTCCAGCACCTTGTTGCGATCAACCTCCTCCCTGAGGAGGACGCGCGCGAGGAGCAGGGCGATAACTACCGGGCATGGGCCAACGCCGATCCGGTTAAACAAAAATATTGAGGTTTCACCATGACTTTTACACGTACTTATGCCCCGGACATCGATCAGACCTTCCAGCAGGGAGGCCGTGGTGGCACTGCCGAGCCGTTCCAGAATCAGCCTTATGCGCCGGGTGAAGCTGGGGGAGCCGCTGGTCGCCAGTCCGCCGCAAAGGGCGACTTTGACGGCATCACGTTGACCGATCACCCTGTCTACGGCAAAGCCGCAGGCCATAACCGTGATCACCTCTCCGGCGAGTGGGTTGTGGAGGCTGGCGCGGTATCAGTCCGCTCTCGCGTTTCTGCTGCTGAGGCTGCGAACAAATGGGAGCAGGCTGTGGCGTCTGCTGTCGCGGCAGGTAAACCGTAATGGAAAAGCCCGTGATGCTCATCCCTGAGCGCTGCGTGGCTGATCCCGATGTTGAGCAGGTTAACGCCCTGCGTAACCAGATCCGGCGAGCCGCAAAGCGCCGGGCTCAGGAAACGCAGGAGCGTGCCATGGCTGCGCCAGATTATCACTGGAGCGCACCGCGCCGCAGATAGCAAAAGGGCCCATATTCGGGCCCTTGTCTTTTGGCGTGCCAGCACGCCCCCTACCGATTCCGATTTGCCCAGCTTCTCGACTGCTGAAAACTGGCAGTAACTGGCTGCTGCTGAGTTTGCAGGACGTTGCCGCGCTGGTCTTTCACCACGATCTCCATCCGCCCGCCGTTGACGTTGAGCTGGCCCCGGTCGCTGCTGTAGTTGAAGTTATTGCGCAGGGCGTCGTTAATTCCCGCCTCGACGGTGCTCACTGGCAGTCTGGTGTTATTCGGGTTCTCTTTGCGCAAAACAGCTGCTGTAACCCTCTTTAGCGTGTCCTGATCGCGCAGGTCGAGCTCCTGATCGGGGTCGAAGCCTGTCCATTTGCTCGCCTGCTGGATATAGCGCGGCACTTCTGGATCGCCGCTGGCATAGGTGCTGATAATCTCGCGCAGGGTGCGCTTGCGTCCGCCTTTGAATGCCCCGGTGCTATAGCGCAGCAGTTGCCCCGCCGACGCTGCGACGCCAGCCTGCTGGGTAGGGAAGCGCAGCCAGTTGCCTTGCGTGTCTTTCACGTTGCCTACGTTGTTGCCGTCCCAGTTCCCTGCGGCACTGCTGCCTGTCCCGTTGGCTCCGCTGCCGATTGATGCCGCTGCCGGAGAGGATAGAGAAGACTGGCGCATCAGGCTGCTGTTTTTGTCGCCGTAAGTGGTCTTATAAACGTCGATGTCTGCGGCGCTTTTCTCATTAAGCACCTGCGTATTGAGCGCTTTAAGCCGGGCATTAATCGGGGCGTATTCGTCAGCAGGGATGCGGGCAGCACTGCCGTACTTGTCGATCAGCGCCTTCTCTCTACCGCGTACCTCTGCATAACTGCTGGCATATTTGGCGTCGATGCCGTTGCGTCGGCTGGCTTTTTCGGTGGCGTAATAATTGGCCCGTAAATCGCTCTCACTGCCGCCGCTGGCCTTCACCAGTGCCATGCGCATCATGTTGAGGGCCGGGATAGCGTTGTTGGCGTAATTCTCCAGCGTGTTGTTGAGTCGGTTTACGCTGTCAGTGGTTTTGCTGCCTTCTGTCTCGCTGCTGCCGTACTTCACGGTGAGTTTTGTCAGCGCGTCGCGCAGCTGCTCTGTATTGTTGCCTGCCATGGCTTTGGTGAGGGTCTCGCGCTCGCCTGCGGTCAGTGGTTTGCTGTTGAGCAGGTTATTGCCCAGTGCCTCCACCTGCGCACCTGTGCCTCCCTCAATAACGCCAAGCGCTCCGGCAGCACCCGGAGCCATGTCTGCCCGGTCGAGGCCCAGACGTTTCAGGCGGGAGTTAGCCCCGTTAATCTGGGAGGGGGTCAGGTTGTTGAGCATGATCGCCCCACTTGTCGAGGTGCCGAAATAATTTTTCAGCGCCTGAATCTGCATCCCCTTATCGTTCCCGTATTCACGGCGGATCTCCGCCCGGATGCGCTCAAGGTTTGTCGTGTCGCCTTCTGGCCCGTTTCCGAAGGTGTTTCCATACTGTGAGCCCGCGCCTAACTGGGAGGAGGCGGTGCCGAAAGCCCCGCCCTCAAGCAGCGTCTGGAGCATCATCGGGTTGTTGATGCCCATACGCATCGCCATGCGTGCGCTCAGGGCCTGCGAGGCGTTGCCGAAGTTACCGCCCGCCATAATCGCCCGGTTTGCGTTGGTCAGCAGCGCGACGCTACCCTGCAAATCTGCCCCCGGCGCTCCTGTTGCCATCAGCCCGGAGAGTGCAGCGGTATAGCCTGGCATGTTA
Organism: Enterobacter cloacae complex sp. 2024EL-00227; assembly: GCF_043945315.1. Taxonomy (NCBI): domain Bacteria; kingdom Pseudomonadati; phylum Pseudomonadota; class Gammaproteobacteria; order Enterobacterales; family Enterobacteriaceae; genus Enterobacter; species Enterobacter cloacae complex sp. 2024EL-00227. The sequence goes on along the minus strand of NZ_JBIMQP010000032.1, from coordinate 4,134 downwards.
GGCGTGTTAAACGTCTGGCGGGCCTGTGCTGCGCCGAAGTCTGCCACGGCGGAAAGCATTTCCCCTGCCGCTGCAAACTGCCTGGATCGGGCGATCCCTTCCCCGATCTGGATGCCAAGGCGGCGGAGGGTGTCAGTTGATACGCCAGACGCGCCAACCATCGAGCCAAACGCCCCAGCTGTTGCCGCGTAGTTGAGGCCATACTGGCGGGCGAGGCCACTTGTGGCATCAAGCCCGGCCCCTACCCCTCCCCGGCCTGCTGCGTTGCTCAGGTAGGCGCTGGCTGTTTCAATGGCCCCCTGATTGCTCAGGCCGTTGGTGTTCGCATAGCCCTGCATCGAGGCGCGAACCATGGAAAAGCCCACGGTGCCACCTTGCGCACGATAAAGGCGGTCATAGCTCACGGCGTTATCCTGCGCGGTGCTGATTTTGTCCGCGATGGCTCCCACGACTTTGGAGATACCGAAGCCGATCAGGCCCCCGGCAAGTCCGCCCATCATGGCAGTGAGTCCACCGCCTGCGCCTGCGCTCATGCCTGAGAAAAGATTAGCGCCGGGGATCGCTGTGCTGCCGCGCAGGGCGTTGGTGAAGGCTGAGCCAGCGTTAGGGCCAGCAGGAGGCGGCGGAGCCATAGCGGGCACTGTAGGTGCTTTTGGCGTGGGTGCCTTTGGCGTTTTCGGCGCTGGCTGGTCGTTAAACTCCACGCCGAGAAACTGGAGCATGGACTGCATTTTTTTGATGCGTACTGCCTGATCGGTGTACATCTTTGACCAATCAGCCATAAGCGGATTGGTCGCTCCCTGTCCTGTCTTGCTCATAGTCTGTTTGAGCTCAGTCTGGATGGAGAGCAGCTTCTGCATTTGCTTGATGAAAGCATTCAGATCGTCTTTTGACTTGACGTTAATCGGCTCGAATTTCTGCTTGTTGGCCTGCCCTACCTGAGAGGCAAGGATGCGGATCTGGTCGTTGACCATTTGAATCTGTTGCTTGAGGTCTGCCGCGTCAAACTGCGCGGAGACCGGGATTTTAATCGCCATGTTATAGCCCTGTTTTGTCATCGTCAGGGCCAGTCTGGCGTCACGACATTTGAGGCGCTCGCATTACGTCAGTGACGCCGCAAGCCGCGCCAGCTGTGGATAACTTTACTAAATCGCACTTGCTCAGGTTTATCATTTTGATTAATCTGTAAAGCAGAAACAGGCTAGTGATAGTCGCGTTTCCAGCACACCGAGCCGAATACGGTGTTAAACGGGGGCGCATTCCCTCCAGAGCATATCGGCATGATGCGAAAGGCGCAGACCAGTGCGGACTCTCCGGGGCAGAAATGCCCGCATCACCGCATAAGTCCTTATGGTTTGCACGGCGTGCCATAGTTCGCCACCACACAAAGCCCCGGCAGACCATCGCCGGGCACCTAACCAACCCTGAGGATCCATGAAACCAATATTTAAAACAGACATTGCCAGCGCACTGAGGATAAGCGTTGCGCATCTCAATCGACTGATAGCGGCGGGCGTCATACCTCCAGCTGTCGGGCGTATTAAGCATGGGCGGCTTTTTTGGTACATGACGCCGGAACTAAAGGCCATCATCCGCCAGCAGCGCCGCCCCGAAAGACAACGTTAAGAGAGAGCCGAAATGACTGGGAAGAATGACTGGCTGTTAATACCTAATTTGCTGGATGAAGCGCTGGCCCGCACGCCTGCACCGTCCTGCGGTGGTGGCTTTGAGATCTGGAAGCGGGACATCACCGGGATCATGTGCTGGCTGCGCTATCTGAGCCGCGACGCTGAGGCCGTGAATGTCTGCACCCGATGGAGTGAGGAGCCCGGCATTACACCCGCCCAGCGTTCGAATAATGCCTCTCTTTTTTCTTCCACCGCCCGCTATGTGCTCAGCCTTCCACCTGACACGGCGAAAGCCTACGCCATCGGCCTGCTGTACCGTGCGCCCGGTCTGGTTGATGACATTCAAACGGGCCGCTTTGGGGCCGAATATCAGCCCACTGCCGAGCAGCTGCGCCAGCAGGAAGCCCAGCGCGAAGCCAGACAGCAGGAATTTGAGGCCCGTCAGCAGGAGCAGGAGCTGGCAACGCAGAAGCAACGCCAGAAAGCCTATGCAGATGCGATGCGCATTTATGGCAAGGGTAACGCCGATCCCGATGCCGTCCGCGCAACCCCGTACTGGCGCGAGAAAGAGAAAGCCGCAGGCTTTCCCCTCCCCGTTCCTGAGGGCATCCGCTGCGGTTCTCCTCGCATGTTCCTGCCAGTCGTCGGCCCGGTTTACTGGAATAACAGCGTGATCGTGCCGCTGTATGTCATCAGTGAGTATTTGCAGCTGGGCCATGTGTCCATCGAGGCCATTTGCGGTACAGCTAGCCCGCCAGCCTCCCGCACTGGTGACAAGCGCGGCCTCAAAGGTGGATTGCGTCAGGGCGCTTTCTTCCCGATTAACCTGGACAAAGCCCGCCATAATTTGCCGCTTGTTATCGTTGAGGGGCTCATGACTGGGATCGCCGTTTCGCTCATGACTGGCGGCAAACTCCCGATAATCTGCGCCATGTCCTGCGAGTTTTTCAGCAACGTGATCGACGAGCTCCAGATTGCCTACCCGGTATCACCTTTTTACATCATCGGTGATGTGGGAGCAGGGCACCGCAAGGCCGCAGACCTCGCCACTGAGAAAGGACGCGCCGAGATTTACGCGGTAGACCTTGAGCCATGCCTGCCGGAGCAGGAAGGGGCCGACGCATTCGATATGCTGGCCCGTCATGGGGTCGATAATGGCATGGTGCTGCTGCGCTCCATGTTCCGCACTGCCCGGCTGGCGCGTGGTGATGCTACTGTCTCCCCGTCATCGTCAGTCAATCCTTAGTACCACAAAGCCGCTCTGTGACAGGGGCGGCTTTTTAATGCCTTGAGGAGCCGAAAATGAGTGAGCAAATGCCAAGCCCTGAAATGCTGGATAGCTTGATTTTTAACCATGCCGCAGACACTGCCAGCCTGCTGGTATCACGGGGCGTCTGCGAGCTTGATCGCCTCTTTGGTGAGGGGTACGCCGCCGCTAATCCGGTTGTGCTCAATCAGTGGGTGGCGGTCGCCAGCACCATGCAGCTGGCCCAGTTGCAAATCAATGCCGCCAACGGGCTGGCCTGTCAGATCGAGCGACTGGGGGCCATGGCTGACGCTATCGAGGCCAGCGCCGCAGCGGCCTACGCAGGGAGAATGCAATGAGCGAGCGAGTGCAGCAGTTAATCACTGCCGAGCTGTGCAGCATGATCCCCAAGGCGCTGGCGCAGTGGTTCCGTGAGGGCGGCAAATCGGCGGGGCCTGAGGGCCCTGTGATTGCGTTCGGCAAGCGCATCAAGCGCGGCGGAGTGATGACCATTGTCGGGCGCTCCATCCGAGGGCACCTGTGGGCCACCCCAGCCTATTACGCCGACGCGGCTCGCATCATGCGCAAGGATAAGCGGGGCAAAGCCTACCCCAGCCACTGCGAGATTGAGCGCGAGACGTTCACCTGCCAGCTGCTGCGCCAGATCATGAGCCTGACGCCTGCGGCTTATCCGGGGCTCCCTGAGGCTGTCCCGGAGTGGCAGACCATTAGCGAGGCGGAGCAGCGCCAGATCGTTGAGACCATTAACGCCTGTTTACGTTGAGAGGTGCCCATGCAGCTGGATTTATTCAGACAGAAAGGCGGCATGGGACTCTCTGAGCGGGAAGCCGTCGAGGTGTCCCGCCTACGCTGGCACGCTTTCCGCCGTGCGTTCGTGGGCCCGCCCTGCCCTGAGTTCATCCGAGGGGCCCGCCCTGCTTGTCGCGTCATACCTGCCGCCCCTCCTGTCGTCTTTATCCCTGAGCCTGAGATTGAGCCGGAGCTGGAAACATTGCCGGAGCCATCGCTGGAGCCTGAGAGCGAGGAATGCGACGATCTTGATATACCGGACGCCATTCCGCTGAATACGTCGCATATTCTGGCCTCTGCACGCTATCAGATAGAAGCGGAGCGCCTGCAAAGCATGGGCTGCTATCGTCGCGCCAGCACTCGCTACCAGAAGGCCCTCACACTGGCTCAGCCCGGCAAACGAGCCGACAAACTGCGAGCGATGGTTAACAGGTGCGCACGGCTGGCGGG
>NZ_JBIMQP010000031.1:0-14115 GCF_043945315.1 Enterobacter cloacae complex sp. 2024EL-00227 | reverse complement strand
CCCGCACTCCACGCTGAATTATCAGACACCGTCTGAATTTGCAGCGGGCTGGAGAAAGGGTCATTCTGAGAATGAAGATTCCGACGTTACTAACTGAGTGTTGTATCTAATCGTGGGGGCAGGTCAACGGGAATGGTGATTCGTTGGCGCAGGCGTTCATACACACTTCCATCGCCTGATATCGCCGTAATACCCGTCCCCAGGAGATCTTCCTGGGTAAACCGTTTCAACATAGAGGGTGCTATCCCACTTGCCACAACACCCAATCCCCACTCCTTGCAGGTTTTGTCTGTTATACCGCGAGATTTTAAATAGTCGGCAGCCGGTGGATTTCGACTCAATCCACCGGTATATAGGTTTTGTGCTGCATACAAAACCTTAAACATAGACTTATCGGTTATTTCCGAACTCTGTTCTGTCTCTGGAATAATCATTCCAATCCGGGCTGCGAGTTTACGGACCGCGCCGGGGAAATGATCATGTTCGGTCTTCTTTAACCAGTCAAAAACATCCCCTGATTCACCGCATCCCCAGCACCGGAAGCGTGCTTTCGAATCATCCACAACGAAGGATGGGTTCTTATCATCATGAAAGGGACAAAGTCCCTTATGGACTTTTCCCTTTTTCAGAAGCTTAACTTTCTCTCCAATGATCTCAGAAAGCTGAATATTGTCTTTTATCCCATTAAGGATAGAGACCGGGATATTCATTTCGCGGCCTCATCTAACCAATGAGTAACAGACTCAGCACTTTTTCTCTTCGTGAGGTCAAATGATGCCCCATCGGCTCTTACAAGCGCTGGCGTTCCGATAAAATTGTAGGCGTGGAAAGTATCAATGTTATTTTTCAGCGCGATCGGTCCTGCCTCACAATCTGCCGTTGGCGCATTTGGGTCCCGCATGATTTTCTGCCAGGCCGCTGAACGAGCTTCCGGCGCTTCACACAACACCGATTTAACCAGACGAGAAGAAGCCTCAATCGTGGCAGAATTACCTACGACCGAAACCGGAAATACCTGGATTCGATAATCAGCTGACAGCTTTTCCAATAGTGGCTCAAGATCCTGGCATCGCGGGCAAAGCGGGTCGGAAAACACATACAAAGTCCCTTTATCCGTCTGCTTTAACGGATCTCCTAGGGTGAATGAGTAATCACCGGCATTGACGCCTTTTTGAAGGAGTGCTGCCAGTTCAGGATTAGGTTGGGTCAGCTGCTCATTACGAGCACGTAGTTGCTGCTCAGGGCTCAAATTTAGCGTCGAAGAAGAGGGCTGATTTTGAGTAATCGGAACGCCACCAGTTGATTCTGATGCAACCGTGTGATTTGGGGTAACGGTATCATCTATCCTTTTATGCCCTTCGCTACCGGTTGCGGTATTAAACAGCATCATGGCCGTTAAAAGGACAAGTATAGAATTTGTGATTGTTAAGAGACCCGCGACTCCAATTTTCGACGCAAACCCTTTTTTACAACCATTTCGTTTTAGATCTAAAAGATAGTTTAATTTTTTTTCGTTTAACTCATAGCTATCTTTAAGATAAATATGTACCGAACTGTTACCTGCAAAACCAATAACCAACTGACTTTCTGATATATCACCAATATTCTCGTTGACATAAATAACACCTAGTTCAGAAGGGTCTATACTCCAACGATTACCCCCATCACAAAGCTGTAGTACATCTTCGCTTTTTTGCTCGAAAGATGTATTGCCAAACACAATATTCTTTTTTGCGAACAGAATGTTCATGGCCTCAGTAAATTTAGACATTATCTGTTTCCTCAGAGGAATTATTTTCAACTGGTACAGCCGGTTTTGGCAGTACACCTTCTTTAATAAGAACTAAGCGCAAAGCGTCGATACATTGGTCAACAGGTGGGTCGACCAGTCTCAACCCTTGTTTCCATGCAAGATGCTCAGTGCGATAAGTTTGAATTTGTATCAGACTTTCTATGCAGGGAACCCTTCGGCCAGTGGCATTGAGTACATACCACAGGCCTCTGTCGATGCCTTTTAACCAGCGGAAGTTAGAGCTCACGAGCTTGCCTCGCTCCATCGCTTTTAAATGGAGCATATGTAGAAATGTTGAGCTGTACTGGAAATATTGAATCAGTTCCTTCGCTTCAGGAACATTCATATAGTTTTTTATCTCCGAATTAATAACAGAGAAGTCGGGATAGCCTGGCATTCCTTTCCATTTTCCCGAATGACAAGAACGATTAAGCCTGTCGAGCATATCCTGAGCTTTCCAGTTATTTTCGAAAGTATCAAAGACACGGCTTGCAAAAATAGCAAACAGTGCTTGCTCATATATGGTTAGGTCAGCAAGCGTTTGAATCTTGCTACCGAGTTGATTCAGTAGCACTGAACGGGTTTTCTCAACATCAAGCTCATTATTACTGATAAGCTTGTTACGTCTTGCATATTCTGCTGGATGTTCTCGACTTTCATGGCCGGGAACATTTTCATTCATCAGATCACCATAGTATCCAACTGGAATTACAGCAGGGCAGTGCACCGACATTATTTCTGGCAAAGTGTTAACCGTGATTGCCCTGCGGATTTTCTCAGAACGATGGCGTATCGTTGTTCTTATCGTATAAACGGTTACCAAGACCGGTAGCCAGCCACAGATAACGCCTGCCTGTGTCATCCTCCAGAAAACATCCACGAACGAAACCACTGACGGCCTTGCTGCCTGAGCGGCTATTTCTGCCCTTAGTTCCTGCACCCAGGGCAGGAATGGCCAGTCAACAATTGCGAGCTGCTTCCAGGCAAAAAACAATCCCCAGTAGCTGAACTTGGTGTGATTCATATTCCAAATGATCACCGGCAGACCGAAAATTATGAAAATCATAATGAACACGATCCACATGCTGTCATCAGAGCTGCTTCCCTGACCATCATTAGCCATAAAACACCCACTTTTAAAAATTACACATAATGCGTATTATACGGAACTAACCTTACAGTACAACCAAGGATAAATGATGGGAAAGTTGGTAGTCTGGATTGCTGAAAAGCCGAAGGTTGCAGCGGCCTTTGCCGACGCGATGGGATTTTCTGGCAATAAAAGCCATGCAGAAGGTGCATACATTTCTGCGGACGGTAATATCAAATTCACCTGGGCCTTCGGTCATTTGCTTCGGGATTTTCAACCTGAAGAGTATTCCGAGCAGTTCAAAACCTGGGATCTGAAAACATTACCTATCGTGCCGGAGAAATGGCGCAAAGCTGTTACGAATTTCGAAGCCGCCAAAAGTCAGTTCTTTAAAGTCAAAAAGCTGATCGAGCAGGCTGATGAAATCGTCCTTGCCACTGACTTTGATCGCGAAGGGGAGGTGATTGGTCGAGAACTACTGGTTTATTGCAACTATACGAAACCAGTACACAGGGTGAATATCACCGCAATGGACAAAGCCTCGCTCCAAAAAACCGTGAATTCTACCTTTGACGGCACCACTGGTATGCCTCTGTATTATGCAGGCCTGGCGCGGGCACAAGTAGACTGGTTATACGGGATGAACTTAACCCGTATGGCTACAATTCTGGGCAAGCAGCAGGGAATGAATGCTGTCCTGTCGGCAGGAAGGGTGCAAAGCGCAGCGCTTAACATCATTGGTGTACGGGAAGAGGAGATCGCTAATTTCGTCAGTAAGGACCACTACCGTCTCAAAGCCTCTTTTACTGCTGCGGAAACTTCATTTAGCGGTCAGTGGCTGGTACCTGGAGATCTGCTAAATCCCGAAAAATTACTTCTCGATATTGAGCCTGCGAAAGAAAGAGAGAAAAACCTTAAGGGCGCGTCAGGGACAGTTGTTCGTTGTTCCGCCAACAATGCCAGCGAGAAGCCTTTCCTTCCATACAACCTTTCAGAAGCACAAATTGAATGCGCTAACAAATTCGGTTTCTCTCCAGAGAAGACGCTGAGCTTACTTCAGGCTCTTTACGATACACACCACCTGGTGAGTTACCCTCGAACGTCATGCCGTTATCTTCCGACCGGCGAACTTGAAAACCTGCAGGCGACGCTTGATTCGCTTAAGGCGATGGACCCTTCAATTTCCGAAACCATTGACGGCCTCGACACATCTTTGCGCTCGGATGCCTGGGATGATAGCAAGGTAGGTGCCCACTATGGTCTGATACCAACCAGTCATCGTGGTGATTTAACCCAACTCACTGGCGACGAGCTGAAGGCTTATACCCTCATTCGCGACTCTTTCATCATCCAGTTCATGCCACCGGCTGAATACCGGAAAGTCTCTCTGGAAATTCATTCCTCCGAAGGCAACGACATCTTTATGGCCAAGGGGTCAACTTTGACAAACCCTGGCTGGCTTGAGTACTTACGTCCAGCGAAAGACGAAGACGCTGGCGAAAACGAAGATTCGCAGGAGATTCCTGAGCTTCCAGCCGGTACTGAAGTTATCTTTGATTCTCTTACGATCCTGAAGCAAAAAACGAAGCCACCGCGGTATTACACTGACGCCACGCTTATCGCGATTATGACGAACTGTTCGTCTCTTGTTAAAGATATTGATATGAAGCGGGTGCTGAAAAATACCTGTGGGATCGGTACGGATGCCACCCGGGCAGCGATTATTAAAACGTTGTTTGACCGCAACTACGTAGTCAAAAAGGGCAAACAAATCCGGATTACGGAGTTAGGAAAGGCTGTTCTCACGATTCTTCCTGCAGCTGTAAAAAGCGTGGAGAACACGGCGTATATGGAACAGCAGCTGGAAGCTATTGCGGACAGAAAATTATCGCTTGATAGTTTCCGATCTGAAATGGTGGAAAAATTGCGGGAAATTTTTACTGGGGATCTGGCCACTATTAATCTTGATAAGGTTATTCCCAAATGCCCGGATTGCGGGAAAATCCTTCGCCGTATTAAAAAGAAAGATGGTGATTTCTTCTGGGGTTGTACCGGTTACCCCGAATGTAAGAAATCTTTTAATGACGTAAAGGGGAAACCAGAGCTGGTGAAGAGTGACAAAAAGGCACCGGCAAAGCGAAAAGGGCCAAAAAAATGACCGATTTTGGAACAACTATCCAGGTGTTTTTGTTAAAAACCGATACCAGCCCGGAACCGCTGCCATTCATTTGCTCGCCAAGCGGTTGGGTTGGCACGTCCCCAGTTGTTTTACCTGTAGTAGAAGAAACGGTTCATAAATTCTTTGCCAGTAAAGGAGTGAGCTGCGCCGATACGGTTGCTGAAGATACGCTTCTCGTACATCTTCGACGTGATTTTTCAACACGTGAGATACGCGCATTTGTTGCTCAGTACTACAAACTGGATAAGCGATTCCTTCTTTTTATCTGCGACAGCATTCAGCGTTCTGACATGCTGATCAACACAATCCGGAAGGTTTATGGCGCCGAAAATATTAGTTTGCCGGTCGTAGATTCACAAAACTAAGCGGGTAAGTATTTGAAAGTAGGGGAGTAGCAAAAAAAGTTGTGAAGTAAGACAAAATTTGAGTGTAGTTAGCCTTGCGGTGTGTGTAGTTAGTGTGTAGTATGTAAAACATCAACTACACACTAACTACACTGACAAGAAGACCTCCGCCAAGAACTCTTCTCGTCAAATTTCACTGAAGGAGATTTCAATGAAACTGTCTCAGATTGTAGCACTTTCCCGCGACAATAAAAGCCGTTCCTGGTGCCCGGTGATGACTAACGCACAGCTCACTCAGTTTTTCGGTGCTAAGCCCTCACGTGACCTTGTTCTTCAGCGTATGAATGCACGACGCTCACGCAACATGGCCACCGCTGGCTAACCCCTCACCCAAAATTTCGTATACGAAAATTTTAAGTCTGTCGCCAGTTCACACTGGCGGCATACAGCTAAGTTTAATAAGGATTCAACGTAATGATTTCAGCACAGGAACAGGCTCTTCGTAACCTCAAGCTTTCCAACGGTATGACCTGGAAGGCTCTGGCAAAAGCTCTTGGGATCACTGAACGCTCAATCCTGAGCTATGTAGCGGCGCCAGGTACTAAGGGGTATCGTGAAATGCCAGCTGAGGTCTGGCACAAGCTTGAAAACATTTCTGGCCATGAGCTGGACCGCAATAACGCTGGTCTCTATTTCCCGAAGAAAAAAGTCATATCGATCAGCTCGCAGAAAGGTGGTGTCGGTAAAACCTCGCTTGTCGCAATCATTGCGTCAATTTTCGCCAATATGGGGTACAGGGTTCTGGTTATCGACATGGACCCTCAGGGTAACCTGACTGAGCAATATTACCGTGAAGACCAGGATTTCCCTTCTGAAATTCTCGCCGATCCGGACGGGGACGAATTTTCACCGGGCCCTGCTCACGTCTGGAACATGTTCCAGAGCAATGTTGCAGTTAACCCCTTACAGATTAGCGACAACCTTTATCTGGTAGGTTCAAGCCTCGATCTTGCAGACATTCAGCTTGGTGACCCGGAATCAGTGATCAGCAACTTCCACGAAAGCATTAATAAGCTTCAGGAAGATTTTGACCTGGTAATTCTTGATACATTACCGAGCTTTGGTAATGCTCTGGCAGCGGCACACCGTTCTGCTGACTGGCTTGTTATCCCGACCGAACTCGCCAGATTTTCAAAGAAAGGTATTACCTATCAGCTGCGCACGGCCATGAATACGAAAAATGTATTCAATACCGATCTGACGCTGCTGGGTATCGTTGTCAACAAAATCACCTATACCAGCAGGAAAGATAACGAACTGCTGCGTATTCAGGAGAACTACCGCGAATTACTGGAAGAACAGTATGGCGATCTGATGCTTTCTCCGGCTCTTAAACTGGCAACCAGTATTGTTGAGTCACAGGCTATCGGTGTTCCTCTGATCGAGTACGCACCTAAGTCTGAGACGACTTTGCAGTTTACCCAGCTGTCTCAGGAATTACTGCGCCGTATTAAGGTTGAAGAGGAAGGAATCCATGGCTAAGAACTTCAAAGATTCCATCGGGGGTGGAAAAAAGGATGCGCTGATCTCTCAGCTCATCCGCGGTACAACGCAGAAGGAAGAAGAGTTCACTCTGGACTGGCTACCCCATGAAAAAGTCTACAGCGTTGCCCAGGCTCGAAAAAAATTCATAAACATTGAGAACCTGGCTTCTTCAATGAAAGGTCGCCAGCAAATTCAGGCCATAACCGTTTATCCAGCTGATGCAGACGGTCGGCATCAGATCAAAACCGGCGAAAGGCGCTGGCGAGCAGCTGTTTTAAATAACGAACCAGTCCTGGCTATTATCCTTAACCGCCAGAAAAAAGTGGTTCCACAAGAAGTAGTTGCTGATGCAAAACTGGCACCTGAACAGCTAAAAGTTAGATTTGAACAGATCAAAGAGAACGATCAACGCGAACCTCTTACCCCTATGGAAATGGCGGAAGAGCTCGGTAATATGCGCGATCTGTTTAATCTTAAACCGGGTCAGATAGCCGAAGGCATTGGACGACCCGCTGCGTATGTTTCAAAGCACCTCAAGCTTCTGGAAATGCCTGAAGAGGTTCGAAACCTGATGGAAGATGGCATCGTCACTTACATCGAGACCCTGAACATCATAACCAGTGTTTTTGCCGTATCGAGAGAATCTGGCCTCGAACTGGTAGATGAGGCTCGCAGTAAAGGTGAGCTGAGTCGTAGTGAGGCTCAGGAGTTCCTTAAAGCCATAAAAGGAAAGAGCGCTCAGCAGACTGACAGCAGCGGCACTCAGCAGCCGGAGAACAAAGCGTCCGAGCTGAATGACAATAACGGCACTCAGCAGCCGGAGAACGAAGCGCCCCAGCTGAATGAAAATAGCGGTACTCAACTGCCGGCTAATGAATCGCCCCTGCAGAATGACAATAGCGGTATTCAGCAGCCGGATAATGAAGAGCCCCAGCTGGATGTCAATAGCGCTACTCAGCAGCCGGATTATGAAGCGCCCCTGCAGAATGACAATAGCGGTACTCAGCAGCCGGATAATGAAGCGCCCCTGCAGAATGACAATAGCGGTACTCAGCAGCCGGAGAACAAAGCGCCCCTGCAGACTGATAACAACGGTACACCGCATGCGGATATCAAAGCGCCCATGCAGACTGCAAGCAAAGAACCCCAGAACGCTGGCATTCAAAAAGTTACGTTTTACGTCAAAATTGACGATGACGTTTTCGAGCTAATTGATAAGCCAAGCATTGTAGAAAATGGAGAAGTCCACGTTTTCTGCCGGGAACGCGAAGGAATGCCAGAGATGCAGGTACCAATCAGTGACTGCACCCTGCATCATGCTTCATTGACTAAATAACTACTAACCCTCATCATTCCAGTTAATACGTACCAACTGGAATAAAGAGGGTTATATGACCAAAAAAGTTGAGGAGCCAACAAATGATAATCGGGAACGAAAGTCACACAACCACAGCAGCAAGAATTCTCTCACCGGAGACCATCAAACAACTTCAGAGAGATCGCTCCTTGATGAGCCAGGGCTGGAAAATTCTGGCCCGTTGGGCGGTGAACCAGCCAGCGGAACTGCAAATGCTGGAAGCGAAAGGATTCCTGGTTCTTTACTCGACACTGATCAACCAACAGGACCAGGAGATCAACGCCCTGGCAGAGAACACGAATCAGGGGATGAGCGAACAGGAGCAGCTGGAGCTTCAGGGAGTCAGTACCAACCTGATAATTTCAGATTAAGCAGCGTTCAAGATATTGGCGCCGGCGGTGCCAAGACAAAGTACAGGGATAATATTGCGGCGCTTGAACTTCTGCACAAACTGGAAGCAGAAAAGCGCCAGGCAACGCCGACCGAACAAAGCATTCTGGCCCGTTATGTAGGATGGGGTGGCATTCCTCAGGCCTTCGACGAAACTAATACGGACTGGGAGAGTGAATACAACAAGTTATTAGAGCTTCTTCCTTCCGCCGATTATGAAGCGGCACGCGCTTCAACACTCAACGCCCACTACACCGCTCCTGAGGTTATTGATGGCATTTATGATGCCCTTGGTCGTCTTGGCGTAGACGATGGTGTTCGTATTCTCGAACCTGCAGCCGGGATAGGCCACTTTGCAGGTAAACTTCCGTTCAAAGCCGAAATGACTCTGAACGAACTTGATTCAATATCATCGAGAATATCTCGCCAACTTTATCCTAAATTTACAACGATAAAGCAAGGATTTGAGGACTTCCGATCCCCTGAAGGATACTTTGATATTGCTGTTGGCAACCCGCCTTTTGGTGATTTCAGGGTAAACGATTCACGAAACCCTGCAATAAGCCGCTTTTCAATTCACAACTTTTTCATGGCCAAGAGCCTGGATTCTCTCCGGGAGGGCGGTATTTCGGCAATGGTGGTTAGCCGATTCTTTATGGACTCAAAGAAAAGTGACCACCGGGAGTACCTTGCCGACCGAGCTCATTTCCTTGGGGCCATTCGCTTACCAAATAACGCATTCCGCCAGAATGCGCTTACGGAAGTTACAACTGATATTGTCTTCCTGCAGAAGGCCAGGCCCGGCGAAGAACCAGACCGTAGTTGGGTGGATACTGGGTTCATGCGTTGTCCCAAAACCGGTGAGTCATTCGAAGTCAACTCCTGGTATGTGAACCACCCCGAGCAAATTATCGGCAATATGCAGCTCGAATCGAATGCATTTGGTCATTCACCTCAATGCGTAGCTGAGTCGGGACTGGATCTCAGAGCCGAGATCAACAACCGTTTTTCAGTCCTGCCGCGCAACTGTTTTACATCAAAAACAACCGTTGCGGACGATGAAGTTGCTGACGCTCGCCCGGAGGTGGACTTCACGGATACTGGTATCAAAGTTGATAGTTTCTTTGTTACCCCTGACGATAAGATCGGTATTCGAAAACCCGACATGCTGGGCAAGGGTGACTACGAATATTATGTCCCTCGCTCCACTGCAGAAAACGATCGCATTCGTAGCGCAATAAAAATTCGCGATACCCTCATGCGACTCATTCAACTTGAAACCCAGGAGACAACGTCCCAGGCAGAAATGGACGCAGTGCGCCGTGAACTGAATAAGCTATATGACCGGCACGTTAAGAATTATGACTTCATTTCAAGCCGTTCGAATAAGGGAGTCCTCAAAACTGACCCCGCGTATCCCTTACTTCAGTCGCTAGAAGTAGAATACGATAAGGGCGTCACCAAAGTGATGGCTGATAAAGAAGGAACTGTCCCTCGTAAGCCTTCTGCCAGAAAAGCAGCCATATTCACTAAACGCGTTAACAAGCCAAACACACTTGAGCGTTCGGCCGAAACGGTAAAAGACGCGCTTGTAATCTGCCTGAACGAAAGTGGCCGCGTTGATATCGATCGTATCTCAGACCTTGCCTCAGTCGAGCCTGAGGTCGCTCTGAGGGATTTATCTGGGTTGGTTTACAGAAACCCATTAACCCTTGAATACGAGACTGCAGAGACATTCCTTTCCGGTAACGTTAAGCTCAAACTGGAAAGAACCAGGGGGATTATCGAAGGCATCCACGCGTTAACAGAACAGACTCGTGATACGTTCCTGCGTCAGAGATTCAAGCCAGAGGCAGCTGAAAAATTTCTCTCGGTTGACACAGACCTTTTGCTCAGTGAGCTGCAGGTAAGTGCTGAAGCTCTCCAGTCCAGCTTACCTGCTGATATTGATGCCATCGACATATCTGTTCAACTGGTCAGCACCTGGCTACCGCAAAAGGATATTCAGGCATTTATCGTTGGCCACCTTGGCATCGCCGATAAAGAGTGCAGTGCTCTTTATGTCCCTCCAGCTGGCAAATGGATAACGAAATTCAAAGGGGGCAATAAAGATCTGCTCGAAAATACCTGGGGCACCCAAAGAATGGATGCCCTTGAGATTCTTGACCGACTCTTTAACAACACCCCGGTACAAGTCAAAGACGTTGCTGGTTTCAATGACGACGGCTCTCCTATTTACAAGGTGAATCAGGAAGAAACTCTTGCTGCTCAAGGAAAGGCCGAGCAAATTGCAAACGAGTTCACTGACTGGATATGGACCGACCCGGAACGAAGAGAGAGGCTGGCAAGGCGATATAACGACAGGTTCAACACCCATGTACCAGGAACCTACGATGGCTCCCATCTTACTCTTCCTCAGGCAAGTGGAGATATTAAGCTTCGTGGTACCCAAAAAAATGCAATCTGGCGAGGCATCCAGGAGGGATGTGGCCTGGGAGATCATGTCGTTGGTGCCGGTAAAACCTTAACTGCTATAGCGACAATCATGGAACAACGGCGTATGGGTTTGGTCAACAAACCTCTCGTTATCGTTCCGAACCATTTACTGGGCCAGTGGAAAGACGAGTTCTATAAGCTGTACCCAGGCGCCAACGTTCTCGTTGCAGAGCAGTCCGATTTTGAAAAGGATAACCGTAAACGGCTTTTCGCGACGATAGCCACCGGTGATTTCGATGCTGTTATTCTCGGTCACTCTTCCTTTAAGTTTTTATCTCTGTCCCCGGAAGATGAATCTGCATTCCTTAAAGAGCAGGTTGATGATATCAGCCAGTCGCTAAGGGACTTCAAACAGTCGCTTGGTTCAAGGGATCCGTCTGTTAAACAGATGGAAAAGCAGAAAAAGCGGCTTGAAGAGAAAATCAAAAAAATCTCTGACACCGGCAAGAAGGACGATCTACTTACCTTCGATCAGCTGGGTGTTGATGCGCTGTTTGTCGATGAAGCCGATGAATTTAAAAATCTGGCCATCGTAACGTCACAGACGCGTATTGCAGGCCTGGGTAACCTGCAGGGCTCTGAAAAAGCCATGGACCTGTTCCTCAAGTGTCGCTGGATCCAGAAGAAACGCGATGGGAAAGGTGTGTATTTTTACACCGGCACCCCTATCAGCAATTCCCTTGCTGAGCTTTATACCCTGCAACGCTATATGCAGTACGATGAACTTAAGAGCAAGAATATCGCAGCGTTTGACAGCTGGTCCTCCACATTCGGACAGGTAGTAACAGGCTGGGAGCTGGATGCAACAGGTGTGAATTATCGCCTCAATGCCCGATTTGCCAAGTTCACGAACGTTCCTGAATTAATGCGCATGTACCGCTCATTCGCAGATGTAGTAACCCATGCTGATTTAGCCAATCAGGCGCTGGCAGACGGTACTGGACGTCTGGTACCGAAGTTAAAGGGTGGGAAACCCACATCAGTGATAGTCCCGCGCTCGCGTCTCCAGGCTCAGTTTATGGGGGAAATGGAGACCGTTATTGATGCCACTACCGGACGTCCCGCGCTGGACAACCTTGGCCGTGAAATCAAAGACTGGAATCCGGGCTCGATTATTTATCGCATGGAGAACATGCCTAAAGATCCGCGTATCGATAACGCCCTGAAAGTTACTCATGATGCCAGAATCGCAGCACTCGACTTCCGCCTGGTAGACCCGCACGCCCCGGACGACGAAGGCAGTAAGGTAAACGAAGCTGTCCGTCGTATTCACAAAATATGGGAAGAGAACACTTACCGTAAAGGAACACAGCTGGTTTTCTGCGATCTGTCTACGCCGAAAGGTAAGTTCACCGCTAGGCCAAACAATGATGCCGAAACAGAAGTGGCCGCACCGGAAGACAGCTTCTCGATGGATGAAATTCTGGGCGAGAGTATCGATCCGGATAAATTCTCTGTTTATGCCGATATGCGTCAGAAGCTTATCGATCTCGGCATTCCCGCCAATGAAATTAAATTTATTCACGATGCGACGAACGACCAGAAGCGGCAGGAGTTGTTCCGTTCGGTTAACAACGGCGACGTGCGTATTCTCATTGGGTCAACATCCAAAATGGGGGCAGGGACCAACGTACAACGTCGTTTAGTTGCCTTGCATGACCTGGATTGCCCGTGGCGCCCGAGAGATTTAGAGCAACGCCATGGCCGCGGCATTCGTCAGGGAAACATGTTCTTTGAGCAGGATAAAGAGAACTTTGAGCTCGAGATATGCTGCTACGCAACAGAACGAACCTACGACGCCAGAATGTGGCAAACGATCGAGGTTAAAGCGCGGGGCATTGAACAATTCCGCAACGGTTCACTGACTGACCGCATTATTGAGGATATTGCCGGCGACGCGGCTAATGCAGCGGAAATGAAAGCCAGCGCCACCGGTAATCAGCTCATCTTCCTGCAGGTGAAAATAGACGCTGACAAACGAAAACAAGAGACGATGTACCGGAACTGGCAGCGTAGCCGTCATTCACTTGAAGCCAGCGTTACTCGTCTTCCTCAGCAGATAAGTGAGCTGGAAGCACTACTGGAGCCAATCCGCAACGACCTTCATTACATTGAACAGCATAAAGGGATATCGGGGCTTGATACAGGCGTTACTAAGTTCCACTGGCGAAAAGCAGACGACGTAAAGCTTCCCGAAAATGCAGTTGAGCTGCTGGAAACCTACCTGAAAGACAAAATGCGTAAATCGGTCGACAACATGGCGCTTGATGTTCGTGATCCGGTTTACGTAGGCGTTTATCGCGGCCTGAAGTTGTGCGTCAGAGCCGGTTCAAACGCAAAGGGTCTTTATACGCACTTCGTTATTGAGCGCGCTGATGGTCAGAAACTCAGCATCGAAGGGATGGAAATTCGCTATAGTGCCGGCGACTCGTTCAGTCCTACCGGACTCTTTGTACGACTCGATAATCTTCTGAGCGACTCAGTAAATTCGGAATCAAGGTGTGTCGCGAATATCGAGCGTCTCAAAAAGGATCTGGATGTTGCTAAGGAGGCTATCAGTGGTGACTATCCGCAGAAAGCCTATCTTGATGCGCTTCGCCAGGACTCCATAGAGGTAATGGCGGAACTCAAACGTATGCAGGATGATGAAGAGTATATTTCGACCTGGCAACCGTCCAGCGCAGCTTTTGAGAGTAAACCAGTAGCGGCCGCCCCGGCCAAGGAGCCCGCAGAAGGAGAGTTAATAGAACTGGATTTCCAACCGCCTGAAGAGACCGACGATCACACCAATACGGATCTATGGTCACTCCCGTTTTTGCAACACCGATTTTGACGACAAGTTGGCTTGCTTGAATCTATCCGGCGTCTGAATGGGATTTTATTCCCGCGCCTTGATGAGTTCCGCGCCTGATGAACCTCCAG
>NZ_JBIMQP010000030.1:0-14574 GCF_043945315.1 Enterobacter cloacae complex sp. 2024EL-00227 | reverse complement strand
CGTCTGCGCTTCTCTGGACCTAAAACATCAATCATTCGGACTCCAACGACTAGTCTAAAAACTAGTATTAAGACTATCACTAACTTAAGTGATACCAACTGTCTGGAGATTCATGGGGCCAGTCTAGTGACCAGTGCATCCAGATACTCTTCACAGACCTCTCTGCTTATGTCTGTCATGCTGCCTCGCTTCTGCTGTCACGCAGGTCTTTAAGCTTCTGCTGATACTCCGCCTTAATCGCTTTGCACTCTTCTGTCGTCCAGCGATGGCGATTATGGTCAGATTCGATTTCGTCTACAGCCGCATGCCCGATGCGTTCGATGAGCATCACGCGATAAGGAACAAGGTTCCCGCTTTTGTGCTGATTGCATACAACGCACTGCTTATGGATATTGCGTTCATCAAATCGGAGTTGAGGTGCCGCAGCAGTTGTCCGGTAGTGCCCGGCATCCCACTGAGCGGACGTGAACGTTCCGCACGAGATACATGGTAAGTCGCGGTCTCTTTCTCTGATGAAGGCGTTTACTGCTTGTTGGGCTTGTTTAATCCAGTAACTGCGGGGCTTTAAGGCGAGCTTTCGAATCTTTAACTTGTCTTTCTGCTGCTGATATTCTCGTCGTCGTTTCTTGTCTGCTGCTTTCTCTGCTTTTTCTCTCTCCTTGCTTCGTCGATCCAGTGCTATCTTTGTTCCGCATTCCGGAGAGCACCACCATATGTTCGAGTGTTGAGGGTGAAACCATTCTCTGCACTCTTCGTTTTTACATCTGCGCCTTGCTGTCCTCATTGGTGATATCTCCGTTCGGATCACGATAAATTAGCCATTCATCCACGCATTCAGAACATACATAGGTTTCCTCTGGCGCTAGCTCTTTAGTGCAACCTGCGCACAGCGTTCGACGTATGCTCTGCTGCTCGTACTCTTGAGGCCATGGAGTGTTAAACATGTTTTGCGTCCTGCATCTTAAGAAAGACAATCATGGCAGCTCGTAGTGGGTTTCCATCCATAAAATCCGCGCCTGAGTCATGTACATCAAATGCCAACCATTCCTGTGGTTCGTCGTAATGCATAGGAGCGTGAATGGTAATTTTGTTTTCAACGATAATCGGCCATGCATCTGCCGGGTTATGGCATGGGTCGAATACCTTCCAGCCAAGGCATATTCCCTTGAATTCGCCGCAATCTGCATATTCATGGATAACGGCATTTCCATCTGATGCGATAATCGACAGGCCATCTTTGCTGACTATCCTCCCCACCCGTGCGTTAATTTCTTGGTCTGATAACTGTGAATATTCCATATCAATGCAACCTCGCTGCTGTGGTTTCTTCCGGTTCCTGTAACTGGATAATCATGTCGGCATCTTCGAACTGGTACATGTACGCCTGCCCTTCATGGCCTTCTAACCTTCCCTGAACGAATCCATACATCCAGCTCATCATCATCTGAACTGCATCAACTCCGTCACCTTCCATATCTTCGAGAAGGTCAGCAAGTCGGTCTGCGTAGTCATCGTCTAAGCTGCTCATAGCTATTTCCTCGCACGTTGGCGTAGCCATCTCTTTGACAAGAGAGGCCATACAGGGTCATAGGTTGTTACGTCTGATTAGGTAGGTACTGGCTTGGGTTTGTTTCTGGAGCGCTTGGTGGGGATGAATATCATGTTGTCCATTGCAATTTGAGTGATGCTTCGTCGCTGTTTAGCCATTTCGTATCCTCATGATATTGCTGGGCATCCGTGAAGCACCCATTCAGCTATTAGGTACCAACCCCATGGCGGGAAGAATACGCTGAATAGCGTCGACCAGAACCCGCTGGCAAGAACAACGCCAACAACCCATGCAATGATAAAAATCAGCGAAACAAGCGTTTCAGTAAGGTATTTCATGCCGCATCTCCGAATCTGGCTTTCCATTCCAGCGCTAATCTGGCTTCGTCAGACCACTTAACATTCTTGTCTGCACCGAATGCCTGAATAAGCTCCAGAAGCTCTGCAAACTCACTGACGCGCATCTTGCTGGTTGACTGGCCTATCACCACGAATCCGTTGCCGGAAAGGTTAGGCACAACGTCCTGCTGCTTTAACGCTGCGGTGAAGATGCACTTCCAGCTCTCGGCATCCAGCCATCGTCCATGCCATTCGACCTGACGAGAGACATCACCAAGGCAAGCCCAGAGTTTGCGATTCTGGTCTATGCTGCGGTTGCGTTCCTGGATGGTTACAATGATTGGCTTTGTTGGGTCGGGGAAGATTTGCTGTATGGCTTGAATGGCGTTCTGCTGATGAATGGGGCTTCTTAGCTCAAACGTTAGTTTCCTCATGGCATACCTCAGTATGTGTAAAGGCTATATCCGCTCCGATATGGATGGGTTCCATAGGAATAAAGATTTCCACCTATAGCGCGACGATAAGCTTCCTGCTGTGCTTCCCATATCTTATGCAGGTCTACCTTATTTCTTTCTCTGGTCTGCCTGCACAGTTCCAAAATAAATTCGAGCTGCTCTTTCTCACTCATACTCACTCCTTCACTTTGATTCCAGCTGATCGGATTCGGATTGTTGCAGAATCAATGGCATTGTTATGTCCGCCGCAAAAACCATTCTCAAAATCAGTATCGAATGGTTGACGCTCTATTTTTTTGGGCAGCTCAATCTCGATAGCTTCCCGAGATGCCTGCCATAAAACCCACCATCCATTTAGCGGCTGCATGATGCTCGCTCTGTCAAACGAGTGCCTGTATCTATCGCCATCTCTCGCATCAGATATCATTTCAAGTGGTAGGCCTAGCATGTCTGCTGAGTATTGCTCGAAAGCCTTTCTTGATTCGTCCATATTCCTCTCCATCACTCACCATCGTTTCTGACTGCATGATTTTTCCAGCGGTTCTGTGCAGCACTTTTGCGACATTTGCACAGCGTTATTAGGCCTGATCGTTTTAGTACGGCTAACCACTTCCTGTTGCTGACTCGAAACGGTTTGTAGTCTT
Source organism: Enterobacter cloacae complex sp. 2024EL-00227 (assembly GCF_043945315.1). Taxonomy (NCBI): domain Bacteria; kingdom Pseudomonadati; phylum Pseudomonadota; class Gammaproteobacteria; order Enterobacterales; family Enterobacteriaceae; genus Enterobacter; species Enterobacter cloacae complex sp. 2024EL-00227. The sequence goes on along the minus strand of NZ_JBIMQP010000030.1, from coordinate 11,588 downwards.
CGATAAAAAGCAGTTTTGCCTTGCGGTTATTCATCATTCCTCTCCATCAGCGTGCTGGGGTGTTAGCGGCCACGATTTTCGGTATAAAGTGCGTCGCAGATTTTCTGATACTCCCGCTTAAAGAAATCCAGGTCTTGGTTGTATCTGCTTCCTTGAGACTGTATTTTCTCGGTTGCCATTTTGGTTGCCGCATTAATCAATGCGACTTGCACATCAACTGGTAACTCAGGAAATTTAGGTTCGCTCACTTCGCACCTTTCTTAATGCCTTGTTGATATCCTTCGATTGGTAGTTGTTGCCGACCAGTCTGAATCGGTCATATTCGATACTCATAGTCTCTGAGAACCAAAACTTAGGCGTTAGTGGCTTTGCCATGGCGTAATCATGCCAAGCCTTCACAACTACATAATGATCACCGTACTTAATCGACTGCACTAACTGTCCGGGCTTAAACACTTCGCACCTCTCTCAATTTCTGGTTGATAAATGCAGTCAGTGGGTTAGGTAAATCGTGGTCCGCAATCGGATCGCCTCGCTCATTGCGAATAACCACTTTGTCTGACTTGTAATACTGATAGTGTTTTGGCCTGCCCTCTCTGCTGAGTACCTGACCTCTTACCAACTGGAAAAGGGCTGAGGTTACTGAGCATCGGGGGATGCTGGTGTTCTGGATTATTTCTGGACAGGTACAGCCGGGATGTTCTGTGACGTATTTCTCGATGGTTTCAAGCTGAAATTTTGGCCTCATGATTTACTCCTAACACTCGTATTCATCCTGATAGCTTCGCAGCTCGTTCTGCACGAATGCGTATGGGTCAAGACCGGAGTGTTTGTTGCTGAAGTAGTAGGTTTTCTCTGCGCCAGGTGCATGTCGTGATTTGGTGCAGATGATTTCGGTTACGCCTTTAAGTTCTGTTTGCGGATTGTATTTCTCATCGCGGTAGACCATGAAAATTACGTCTGCCTCCTGCTCGATAACACCAGACTCTCGCAGGTCAGAGTTAAGCGGTCGCTTGTTAGCGCGTTCTTCGCACTTACGGCTCAGCTGAGACAATGCGATAACCGGGCAGCGCAATTCCTTTGCGAGGTTTTTCAGTCCGGTAGCAATTTCACCAACTGACTGGTTCATGTTTTCCGGATTGGTCATCTTCATTTTCTGCAGATAGTCGACAACGATAACGCCCAGGCCACCGAGCTTTTTGTGCATCCTGCGAGCTTCAGCGCGTAACTGGTGAATGCTCAGGGATGTTTTATCGTTGATGTGGATTGGTGCGGTTCCGAATTCTTCCAGGCACTTTCCAACCTTTGCCCATTCGGCATCCTGATTCTTGCCATTCGTGCCAAGCAACCCCTCCTTGCTGACCCCGGCGCGGTGGAACGCGATGCGCTGAGAAATCTGCTCGATTGGCATTTCAAGGCTGAAGAACATCACAGGCTTCTTGCTTTTCAGTGCCACAGTCTCAGTAACCGTGGTGCTGAACATTGTTTTTCCAGTTCCAGGGCGACCGCCTACAACGATGAAATCCGTGTTATTGAAACCACCAAACGCCTTGTCGATGTCCGTTAGCCCAAGCTCCGTCCGGTGCTTCCAGATGTCGCCGTTGATGATTGACTCAACTTCGTCAATTGCGATCTCAATTCCGTCGAGTATGTGACGCGTACCTGACTCACTGAATGCCTCAATCGCTCCGATGCTGGTCTGAATATTGCCGATGATGTCATGCACGCTGTCGGTAGTTGGCTCAGAAAGCTTCTGAATCCCTTCCTGCAGCATCTGAATCATCATGCGACCAGATGTGAACTCTTTTAGCTTCTGAACGTACACAGGCAGATTACGAAGCGATGGAATGTCTTTCGTGGTTTCCGCCAGGTATGCGAATCCACCAACTTTGTCGAGCTCTCCGCGAGCCTCAATGTCTGAGGTGACAGTCAGCAGGTCAACTGGAGATCCGATTGAGTTGAGCTTCTTCAGCGTGCTTAGTACGACCTTGTGCGCATACACGGTGAAATCGCTTTCGCTCAGCCCCTCGATGGCATCCTGAGCTGCATCGGCAAACTCATCCCTTCCTAGCATGATTGAGCCCAGAACATTGCGCTCGATGTATGAATCTACAAACCTGCTCATGCAGTGACTCCTTTACGCTGCTTGTGCTCGTTGATGGCCTGCTCGTATACCGAGCCCCAGTTTTTCGGGTTAAGTATCCAGTCCAGTGTTAACCAAGGCTGATCGCCTTTTGTCGTGAAGAGCGATGATTTTCCTATCAGGTCGAATGCCATTCCCATGTGCCGCAACTCACGCCAGTTTCCTTGTGAGGTCTTACCGTTCCAGACAGCTTCCAGATCGCGATGCGCAGGACGGCGACGATTCCATTCGTGAGGTGATACTGCCTTAGCTGGGAATTTCTCGTTCCACAGAGCAATTATTTCTGCATGAGGGCAAGCAGCAGGATTACTTCCCTGTCCATCAGCCCAAACCAGAGCGTCTGACAGGTATCCATCGAATCGAGTCATGCGGCAGATGTTATTCGGCTTCGGCGGGGTCTTGCGCGCGTCCCAACATGTAACAGCCCATTTGATTACCAGTTTGAGATCATCAACTGAGTAACACCCCCCTTTGGCTTTTACAGTGCTGAGAGCTTTCACAAAGGCTTCAGGTGATGAGCATCTTGCCCCTGCAAGACCGTTGTAATAATCCAGACAATCAAGAGCGAGAGCTTCCACCCCCTCTGGGGGATTAAGGGGGGTTTTATTATTCTTGTTAAGTACCTTCTTGTTCTGTTCGACGGATGGTTCGACGACCCCCTCGACGGCTACAAGCTTCAAAGCCGCGCCATTACTGGATTTAGGCTCGACGGATGGCACGACGGAAGGTTCGACGCCTGAAATGCCCTGATATTCGCAGTAATTTGTGATGGAAATTACTAATCCAAAAGGGTTTCCTTCCTTGGTGATCATGTTTTCCTTGCAGAAGAAGTTGAGCATTCTCTCAACTGCTTTTGGGCTCTTTTCCTTCCCATCCTGATCGCGTAGTTTTCTTGCCAGAACCGTAGTGGTTGTTACCAGTTGACCGGATTCCAGCTTCCACTCTCTTCCTGCAAATTCGTTAATGCCAGGCTTGTAACGAGCTTCACCAAGCAGGCGGACCCACAATGCAAGCTTGGCCGTATCTTTCGACCATGGAGCATTGAGGGCGCTCCTGAACATGGCAAAGTGACCTTGCTTTCTGTTGTCCAAGTGAGAGCTCCTGGAAGACATCTCTTCCGTTCGTACTAACTTAACGACGCCCATTCTTCACTCCTGCTTTGGCTAGTCTGTAAACGCCAATAAGACGCTCTGCGAACGCCCGGTTATTGGCAGCTGTATTCACTAATCCTTCAGGTGAATCAGGGTGTCGAATCTCTTCTTTTTCCTGGTACTTTTTACGCTTTCGCATTAAAATATCTCCTGTAGTTAGTGTTGTTGACGTAACACAGTGACTCAAAAATCCAATGTGATTTGCTCTAAACGCTCAGTTACCGCTGGGCGTTTTTTGCTTTCTGGCATCACAGCTGCAATAGCCTGTCTTGCCACTTCACGAATCAGGCTTGTCTCCCAGACTTTCTCCAGAAGAACGAATGTCACAGCCATATCGTGGATGTTTAATCGACTCACCTTTGAATCAGCCCATCCCGCCATCTTTGCGAAATTTGTCTGACCCATTGAGACGAGTCGGGCACGAAGCTCTGTTTCCACTTCGCGTACCTTTTTGCTGTGATTTGCTATTTCCATTTGTAATACTTCCTTTAGTTAATAAGTGTTTACGCATCTGTTGATGCGTTGGTTTCCCTGGTATTCCGAGGGAGGCAGATTATTAAAGAGCGGTACTGCTTATGCGGCCATTAATTCAGGCCAAATGCTTACCCAATCACCAGGATGCAGGTCCTTACGAGTCACACTACCGTTACTGAACTTCTCGATTAGTACGCATAACGCCGCGCCTAACTCATGATTCTTGCTAAGAGCTTTACGCAAATAGCCGATTGAAGTTCCGCACCGGGAGGCAAACTCGCGCTGCTCCTCAAGTGAGAGGGAGTTTAGATATGTACGAAGCTTCTCCATATCCCTTCTCCTTTCTCGTTGCATCATGAATAGAGTTTACCCACAGGTAAAATATAAATCAATACCTACAGGTTATTTACCGAAGGGTAATGTTGGATAAGATCTATGCTATGGACAAATACGAACAACGAAGACTTAAGCTCATTGAAATCCGTGACAGATTCTGTAACGGGAAGGCTGCTGAGCTTGCACGTCGAATAGAAAGAGAGCCGTCGTACATTTCAAGAATGCTCTACCCAGAAGGTAAACCTGGGAGAAAACGCATTGCTGATGACATGATGGAAATCATTGAAAACGCATTCAACCTTCCTCGGGGCTGGATGGATTCGATCGCATCTGAGATGCCAAACGCAAATGAAGAACTGGAGTTTGCTGGAAGCATTCGGGCAGGATATGTTCCTGTAATTGGCGAGGCCGTTTTAGGAGTAGATGGCTCAGTGGATATGATCGAGTTCAGAGCTGGTTGGCTTCGAATTTATAGCGGTGATAAGGATGCCTATGGCTTAAAAGTCAAAGGCGACAGCATGTGGCCACGTATTCAGTCAGGTGAATACGTCGTGATTGAGCCCAATACCATAGTTCATGCAGGTGATGAGGTTTTCGTCAGAACGAAAGATGGTCATAACATGATAAAAATCATGAATAAGACAAGGGATGGCGATTATCAGTTTTCCAGCGTCAATAGTGATCACCGCCCCATCACTCTAGCGGCTCACCAAATCGAAAAGATGCACTTTGTGTCTGCTATCGTTAAACATACGAGATATGTTGATCAAGACGATGTGCCAAGGGTTGACGAAGGAACACTATAGCCAGCCAGTGGCCTGATGATACGTTTGGATAGGGCATGCAACTGAGTTACCTGGCAGAGAGATAACCAATCGCGTAGCCAAAGAAGGGAAAAAGAGTCCAGGAATAATGCCAAAGGAAATCATTGAAGGTCATAAGTATATCCAACATTCTCTGCCCCTTATCGCTTTGGGATGGACGGTTATATCCTTCCTGCTTGGTCATTTTATGGGTCACAGAAGCGCCATAAAACGTGATAAGAGAAAGGAGTTCAATGAAATCGCCGAGCCACTGCTGGAGTTTTATGAAGAGCTTTTGATTCAGCTACAGCATGAAGGCTATTTCAGCACTACTAAATTTCCGATTGAGTTACTGGGTAAGATAGAACGAAGACTTTCACCGAGAAATCAAAAGGAATTCAATCGTTTAGTTAAAGACATAATTGCCATGCAACACACAAAAAATGGCACTGATAGAGAAGTGCTAATCAATAAGATTAAGCGCATGTGCAAAATCATTCACCTCCGTTAATACTGATCGCACATACAGTAAATGTCAACCCGGCCACCGAGCCGGGTTTTCTTTTTCCCTTTCCATTCCAAGGCCCGCACCATCCCCATAGATCATTTTTTAACTCACAACAGTACTAAATGAGCATCTCACAAAAATAAATTACCTGATTTTTCAGTCAGGTAAACTTTCTCGCTCAAAATATTTACCCATGGGTATAGACAAGTATTTTACCCATGGGTATATTTAATCCATCAGCAGGACGCTGAACACGAACAAGGAACTGAGTTCGGGCTCTTTAAAAATTTAATCCTGTGAATACACAGGCCGAAGTGAATGCTTCGGGCAAGCGTTCGGTGGAGCTTAGGTCCATAAACATGTCGGACCGGACTGAGAAGCCGATTGAAATCCGAAACTTGAAATAGGTTTCGGCGCTTGCACCAAAGCATTCACTGAGGAATACCCATGAACAGAAATCAACGTCGTATGGCTGCGTACAACGCCATGAAAGCAGCACAGAAGTTAGAAGCTAAAGCCTACTGTAAAAAGATTGACCGTGCATTTTCACGGCTGTCGGAAGGCTGTAGTGAGCGCGTAACCAAAGCCATTTCGCTTGCCGGAACGCGTCAGAAGGAAGTTGAAGGTGGCGCAGTCTGCTTGCCGGAAGTGGCGCTTTTCGCAGCTGGTCACCGTAAGTCTAATAACGTAACAGCGAGGTGATGTATGGCATTTGTTTCGCAGAGAAACATAAACGGTCGGCAAAAGTCGCCGAGCGTACGGTTCAGAAAAACAAAGTCTGGGGCGGGTGGCGGCAGCATTAGTAAGGCCGTTCCATTGCGTGGAAAGCGCATTGATATTCAGATTGATGAGGGAACAAGAAAGGTAAGGTTAGGAATCGATCAGCAAGGCGTGTCATGCAATGCAACAGGCTCCTTTTCATGCTCACTGAATATTTTCCGCATTGTTGGGGATAAGAAAATCGACCTGACTTATGGTGATGATGGTTGGTGGTATGGGGATTATTAGGCCGCATAGTCGGCCTTCTTTTGGCAGCAAGCCACAGAGGTGAATATGAAAGGTTTCAAGGGTACGCCGGGTGAGTGGCACGTTATGCGCGGTGACGTATTAGATAAGAATGGTCGCATGGTTGCCTTGATAGAAGGATTCTGCTCGGGAGAGAGTGAAATATATGACGCCAAGCTGATAGCAGCAGCTCCTGATTTGCTCGAAGCTCTGCAGAATATGGTCACCGCTTATGAATACGAAGCAAGCATTGATAATCCTGCGTTATTAGCGGCTCGCGCAGCCATCAGCAAGGGTCTGGGGGAGGAGTGATGGAGTGGATTAAGTGTTGTGACCGGATGCCGGAAGATACGCAGATGGTATTGGCATTTAGCCAGGGTGAAATCGTAGCTGCATACTGGAATTATGTGATGTGCCCTATTGAATATAAGAAATTCAGGGCGTTCACATATTTATCAGGAAGTCTTCTTGATCACGTTTCCCACTGGATGCCATTACCTGAACCACCAAGCGAATAGCAGCTTATAGCTAATTCTCTGAGTTAGCTATTGGGTGTAATACCGCACCGTACTATCGGAGACGATTCGATAGTTCTGATAGATGGAAATCCCTCGTTATGTCTTTGCCGCCAGCAGTCAGGGCGGCATTCTTTTTGCCTGGAGGAAATGTGTCAAAAACAATCGATGATTTATATGCACCTCATCTCCGTGACTTCCTTGAAGAAAACTGGGACGACTTTGTCGACAAGCTTGCTGGAAGTTTTGATGAAGATGACGCAGAGGAAGTAGCTCAGGAAATCGTTAACAAACTCATCTAAGGCCGCCACGGCGGGTTTTTTCATACCTCAGTCGCTTCATTGAGGCGGCTTAGTTATGACAACCGGCGGCCATCCACCGCCAATAGCGCAGAAGTCTTGTTTCAACGTTCAGCAGCCCAGCTTACGGGCGGAGTGATTATGCAAAAATTTATCGTTATCCAGCAGCACGCTTGGTCAAACGACCACGGTTACGGAATTGGTTTTTCCTCAGATTTGGAAAGATTTGATAAGCGGGAAGTGGCAATTTCTCACGGATTTGAAGTAGCAGGTTGTGATGATTTCAATATCGGTGTTATCGCCGACGGCCGACTAGTGTCGCTCGACTGGATGGAAAAGCCAGTAGGCAACGGAAAAGGCGTTTCAGTTGAGAAACTCCAGATTATCTCTGATGCCATTGGCTTGGAGGCATCATGACTGTCACCCACAACAACAAGCAGTACACAGTGAGCCGATTCGCAAACGGTCATACATGGCAACTGGTAGAGGTCGGTAACGTTCGCCACAAGCTGGTAATGAACCGTGACCAGATGATTAAGAATGGCTTCGGTCACATCGTTAATCAGGTCATCGTTGACACGCACAAGCTCCGCGCATCACTGAGCAAGAAAGCAATTGCTCGCTATCTGGAAGATTCTGTGATGCTGCAACAGGCAATTGAGGCCCAGCGTAAAGCGCTTGGAGTCAGGGTAAATCGTAACTCGTTTGAAGTGAGGGTGTGATGGAAGAATTCAAAGGAACGCCTGGTCCGTGGAAATACACAATCAGAAATGTGAATGAAATGATGACGACATTCCACGGCGTGGTTATGGGCGACACGTACATTGAAATTGCAACCAGAAACGAACGAGAGGATGCGCAATTAATATCAGCAGCACCTGAATTACTCGAAGCGCTACAGAAGCTTAGAGATTACGCAGAAGACGTCTGCGGTGTGTGTCCAGATGATTGTCACGAAGAACATCCTCTAATGATGGCTAGCTACGTAATCGCCAAAGCACTAGGCAAGTAATCCCCTCCCCCACTTTCATCACTCCCTGTCCGGCTATCGCAGACGGGAAGCGCACAACCAAATTTCAGGAGTTCAGCAATGAACGCATATCGAGCTTACGACAGCATCGAGGAACGGCGATGGGCAAATCAGCAGCTTGTCGATGAGAAAGAGAAGTGGATCGACGACCGGGCGCAGCAAATCATCGACATGATGCCAAAAGAGCCGTCCGGCCTCTTCCACTTCTCCGTACCGATTGACTCCAGCCCATACGAAGGACTTCGCAGCGATGACGCTGGTAAGGCCTACAACGATTTTATTTCGGCAGTTGCTTACGCCCAGGCGGAATACGACTGGGAACACCGGACCGGCTGCCCGTTCTAAGGAGGGTTTATGAGTTTCGATCTGATTCAGTTCGTTAAGGAGCAGGAGCCGCTATTTGTCGGCGCCCTTACCGACCAGTCTCTGACATGGGCAAAGGAATGCCAGTTCGCTATCCAGTTATTCCAGCGCAATCAAAAGCTGGCAGAAACGGCGATTGCTAACCCCACCAGCGCCCAGAACGCGATCATCAACGTTGCAGCTGTAGGAATAAGCCTGAACCCTGCCAGCAAACTGGCTTATCTGGTTCCGCGCGATGGTATGGTCTGCCTCGATATCAGCTACATGGGCCTTCTGCACATTGCCCAGTCGGCTGGCGTCATCAAGTGGGGCCAGTGCAAGCTCGTTCATGCTGGCGACGACTACGAGACGCTGGGTCTCGATAAGGCGCCAGCTCACAAATACAACCCATTTGCTACACCTGACGATCGCGGCGCCGTTATCGGTGGCTACTGCACAGTTAAAACCGCTGATGGCGACTATCTCACTGAAGAGATGAGTCTCGCTGAGATAGAAGAAATCAGGAAAGTGAGCAAAGCGGGAACATCACCAAAAGGCCCATGGGTCAACTTCTGGTCTGAGATGGCCAGGAAGACGATCGTCAAGAGAGCCTATAAATACTGGCCGCGAGCCGAACGACTGGATAATGCCGTCGATGTGCTCAACGAGAGCGAAGGCATATACACGGAGCCAGTTATGCCCTACACCCCTGAAAGCGAAATCATCCAGTCGGAAGAAAACGCAAAACAGGAACTTATCAACACCATCCAGTCACTATGTGAGGACATGAAGCAGGCGAAAAATATGCATGCTCTCAAAACTCACTTCCAGGCAGCTTACAAAATGACGGTCGGAATGCAGCTTCAACAAGAGGTTCAGGCCGTCTATGCCAAGTGCAAAGCAAAATTCGAAGAGGTTACGCAATGACAGCTCTTTACCAGATCGCCAATGATTTCGCAAAGCTGACTGATTCAGGCATGGAGCCTGAAATGATAGCCGACACCCTTGATGGCATTGAGTGGGAGCTGGAGGCAAAGGTCGAGCAAATCCTAGCCGTCTGCAAAAACGAATCTGCTTATGCTGAGGCGCTGAAAGAAGAAAGTAAGCGCCTTGCAGAGCGCGCAAAGGCTGCAGAAAACCGCGTTGCTAGCATGAAGGAATATGTTGCCGCATCCCTCGAAACAGCAGGGAAGAAATCACTCAAAGCTGGCATCCATCAGGTAACTGTACGTGCGCCTGTCGAGTCAGTAGAAATCACAGATGAAGGCTCCCTGCCACCCGAGTACGTTGAATATGTAACTACGGTCAAAGCCGACAAGTTAGCTATCAAGCATCAACTCAAGGCTGGTAACACTATTTCAGGCGCGTCACTCAAGCTCGGTAAGCCAACCCTTCTCATTAAATAAAAAATGCGAAAACTAAACGTCACTCCTGAAGAAATGAAGGCGGTGTGCGGCCGTATGGTCGCGCCCCGCGCAGCTGACCATCTCGGACTTACGTTAGCCCAATTCTATTACCTCGCTCAGAAGTATTCGTTATCCACAGCCTGCACCAAGCAACTCTGGAGTCTGCAAGACGAAGAGACGCTAGCCGCTCTTTATCGCCAGGGCTACCTGCAAAAGGACATCGCCGAAATGATGGGCAGAGGTTACACGGCTGTCAGGTCAAGAGTTACAAGGCTTCGCAAGCGAGACATGAACATGAGGAATTCATCATGATAGGAAATTACTACGACCCATTCATTCAACCACAAGAGCTTATCGCCGGACACCGCTTCAAACCCATCAACGATATCCCACGCGAATAAATGCTGAAGCGTGACTCATTCGGGAATGCAGAACGTCTCAACAACAATCGATACCTGACAGCGTGGTTAAACCAGAGGGCGAAGAAATGAGCATTAAGGATTTTGTTTCAAACATTAAGCACAACGGTCTCCTGACTTCAATGGCTCAGCTTGAGAAGCTGTACAAGATTGCTATTGAGAACGAAGAAAAGCTCTCGGAATCTGAAGCCAGATGCGCGGCGCTGGCTGCGGAGAATGCGGGGCTGAAGGAAAGCGTTGAGCATGCTGCCGGGTGTATCGCTGCTGCAGAAGCAGAGGGCTTAATTGACTCTCTCGATGAGAAAGATGGTGAGCGACTGGCAGATTTAATCCATCGCCGGTTATGTCATGCCTACCTGCCAGTAAAAACCCCGGCGACAGACGCTTTTCTGGCTGAAGTGCGAGCACAGGGTGTGGAGATGATGGCTGCTGAAGCTGATCAACTGATGGATGAGTTTGGAGATGACAGCTACAAAGTGATGGTCACCGCAGATTTACAGCGTTTCGCCAATGCTTTCGCTGCCCAAATTCGCAAAGGAGAGCAGCCATGAGCAACGGATTCCCTGAATGGTGGAAGCACGGGCAGAAGGTACGCACGCGCAGAGATGGCATCCTGACGCTGAATATTGCGCCTGACGCCGAATACTGGCTCACCAACGATGAAGGCAAAGAGGTCTACGTATTCTCGGCTGACATCCTCGGGCCGGTGAAAAACGATGCAGAAGGAGCCGCCCAATGAGCAACATCGACAAACAGGCGCTGCGTGAAATGGCGGAGAGAGCAGCATCCGATGGTTGGGGTTATGACCGCGACGAATTCAATGATGCTATAACCCCAGATGTTGTGCTGGCGCTGCTGGATGAGCTGGAAGCCGCAGATGCGCTGAATAAACATTTGGAGTTGGCAATCCGAAGAGCTGAGGGTTGTAGCGAGGCGTTAAGGAGAAAACTAGAGGCCGCAGAGGAGCGCATTGCTGAACTTAGTGAATTACCCATGAAGTCTGATGTTGAAAAAAAACCTCAGAATACCTTTGACCTGCTCCCCGTTGATTAGTACACCCCGATGTTAGTAATGTCTTCATAAGCCACATGAGGACATCCCCATGAAGAAGCGTTTTTCCGACGAACAGATCATCAGTATTCTCCGCGAAGCCGAAG